>CAYQRG010000212.1:0-3299 GCA_964419645.1 uncultured Eubacterium sp. | reverse complement strand
GCAGAAGATTGTTAACGATAGTAATGGCTGACTTGTTTGTATTATTATTTGATGAAATGAGAGGATTGGTGGCAGAACGTAGTTGTGGGGCGGTTAAATTACATCCGCCCCACAACTACGTTTTAAAACAATAATTCATTTCATGAAATTATATAGAATTATTTTACATGAATCTTTAAGGTTGCTTTTTTGCCATTATAGGTTTTAACTGTGATAACGGCAGTTCCTTTCTTTTTAGCAGTTACTTTTCCTTTTTTGGATACAGAAGCTATGGATTTCCTGTTTGAGGTATAAGTAATCTTATTGCTTGCCGTGCCCTTAGGAAGTTTGATTTTGATCTGAAATTTCTTTCCGGCTTTTAATGTTTTCTCTTTGGCATTCAGGCTGATCTTACGGGGTTTTTTCTTTACGGTTATTGTTACTACAGCCGTCTTGTGGTTGGAGGAGCTTATGGTAATTTCACAAGTTCCGGTTTTTTTGGCAGTTACTACGCCGTTCTCGTTTACCGTTACTGTGTTGTTAGAGGAATGATAAGTCAGCTTGGTGTTCCAGGCGTTCATTGGGTAGACAGCCGCCTTTAGCTTAAACTTCTCGCCAACGCCTAGCGTTTTCTTGTTGGTGGCAACCAGCACTTTTTGCACTTCAATTTTTTTCTCCGGGGCTGCCTCTACGGTTACCTGCAGCGTTGCCGTTATTCCATTGACGGATGCCACGGTTATTGTTGCAGAGCCTGCTTTTTTTGCTGTAATGATCCCCGTACCGGATACAGATGCCACGGAATCGTTGCTGCTTTTATAAGCGAGAGTCTGAGCCGTAGCATTTTCTGGACTTATAGTTGCTATAATCGGATATGTTTCGCCGATCTTCATTGTCTTATTTGTGGCAGACAATGTGATTGTTTCGACATCAATAGTAACATCCGGAATTTCCCGGTCCAGTTCCCAGTTGTTCAACTTTTCCAGCGCGATAGTGCCGTCTTCAAAGAATTTTATGGGCAGCCAAATGTATCTGACTTCTTCGGTATCTCCGCCTACGCTGTCTCCAACACAGACATAGGTGTCTGCCGTTTCTGTTTTTATATGGAAAACATGGCTGGTCTGGTTTTTATTAACAATATTTTCAAATTCCTGTGTCTCATGATCCCACATCTGCATTTTTTCTACTGTCCATGGACCGTTTATGGAATTTGCTGTTGCATATTGAGGACCGTCGCTATCCGGATTGCCGGCATTGATGATATAATATTTTCCGTTCCGTTCAAATATACCGCCTTCCGCATTAAAGAGTGTAACGGAATCATCTGTATATTGGAACGCCCGGGGTACCCCTTCTATTCTTGTATAGTCATCCGATAGTTTTGCCATAAAAAGACCGTTTGTCTTTGACATGCCGGAATCTCTGGAGCCATAAATGATATAGGCTGTGCCGTCGCTGTCTTTATACAGGTTAATAAATCCGGATATTTCGTTTGCCCCGGCGCCATCGACAATAGTAAAGGGACCTTTGATGCTTTTGCTGACAGCGGCTTTCATTCCGGAGCCATCCCACTCAAGCCACATTACGTATTGCTGCTGTTTTTCATTGTAGAGTACTTTTGGATGGGCAATCGAGATATCATTCCCAAAGTTACCCATGGTACCTTCGTACTTCCAGTTATATAAATCCAAAGAGCTGTACAGATGGATGCCTGGGTGTGTCAACTGTCCTTCGGGTTCTAAGTCGTTGACGCCAAACCAGTACCATTTGGTCACATCGTTTTCTGTAACCTGATGAACCTCACCGCCGCAGGCGTAAATCGGATTGCTGTCTGTATCATATAAAATTTCACCGGAAAGTCCGGCAATGGAGTGATTGATTCCTGGTTTTTCCGGATTGGACGGTTCCAATTCTCCCGGATTCATGTCTCCCAGTTTCCAGTGGCTTAAATTTTGCAGTGAGATCGTACCGTCTTCATAAAACTGTATGGGGAGCCAGACGTATCTTACCTTGTCCGTTGTATCAGCATTCCAGCTATCTGAGATATTGATATAGATCATACCGTCTTTTGTATTTACCGGCAGGATACAGCTGGTTGGATTCAAAGAGAGCTGCTCCGTACTGTCAGTCAGCAGAAGAGAATGTACTGCCCATGTACCGGTCAGAGCATTTGCCACAGCATATTGCTTTGTGCCTGCATTCACCATATAATATTTGCCATTTTGTTTTATGATACTGCCTTCAGCGTTTACTAGCTTTGTGTTGCCCCGGTAGAAGAGGGGCTGTGTTGCGCCTTTAATATCCATATAATCATCTGTCAGCAGTGCTATGGACACATCTTCGCCATTCTGAAAAATGATATAAGCTGTGCCGTTGCTTTCCTGATACATGGTTATAAATCCCGATATATCTTCACAGTATTTGATGAATTTGAACGGTCCTTTGATGCTATTGCTGGTAGCAATGCATTGTTTTCCGTTTAAACCGGGAACCCACATGACATACTGCTGTGTTTTTTCATTATAAAGGACTTTGGGATGGGCGGTGGGGCAGTCCTTTAGGCATTCAAATACCACGTCTTTTTCGGTGTCGCTTAGATCACCGTACAGCGCTTTAAAATAGTCATCTGTTTCAAACTGTTCTTTGGAAGCCATACCCTTGAAGATATCTTCTTCGCGGGTCCAGTTGTATAAATCTGTGGAGCTGTATAAATGGAGGTTATGCACAGTGCTGGTGCCGCCGCTATAAATGGTCGATATGTTTTCGCCAAACCAGTACCACTTAGTTACACCGTTTTCGGTAAATTGATGAACTTCGCCGCCGCAGGCTTTGACTTCCCGTCCCTCAGTGTCATAGAGTGGTTCGTCGGCAAGGCCATGGATAGAATCGTATGGTGTTATAACTTCGGTACCACCCGGTTCCATTCCTTCCAACTGCCAATTGCTCAATTCTCTTAATGCGATTGTGCCGTTGTCCAAAAATACAATGGGCAGCCAGATGTATCTGACTTCACCCGTTTCCCCGCCCACGCTGTCGCCAATGCAGATATATTCGTCTGTGCTTTCTGTTTTTACATGGAAAACATCACTGGTCTGATTTTTATCAACGATGGTTATGTAATTTGTTCCGTCCCACATGGAAAGCGTGCTTACCTTCCAGGTGCCGGTCAGGGAATCTGCCGTTGCATATTGCGTCATGCCCGCATTAACGATGTAATAAATCCCGTTTCTTTTAAATATGCCGCCCTCGGCATTCGTAAGGGTGCTGTCCTCGAACTTAAGCGGTTGCGGTGTCCCTTCGATCCGCTGATAATCACTTGACAG
>CAYQRG010000211.1:0-3301 GCA_964419645.1 uncultured Eubacterium sp. | reverse complement strand
GCCACACTCCTTCGGAGTGGGCAAAAATATGTATAATTTTTACATGATTTTAGAGGGATAAATTGTAAGTTCTTTAGAAATTCTTAATTTCTGCGATTTTTTGCTTATTTTCCAAAAAAATGATTTGAAAAATGGAAGTATTTGTATATAATAAGGTTATATATGCAAAAATATGATTAAATTTACAGTTTGTGTTCAAAATAAATTGCAGAAAGATGAAAGGGGAACGTAGAATGGTTTCAACAGATATCGGAATTGATTTAGGAACAGCCAGTATATTAGTTTATATCAAGGGCAAAGGCGTTGTATTGAAAGAGCCGTCAGTTGTTGCATTTGACAGAGATACAAATAAGATTAAGGCGATCGGAGAAGAGGCGCGATTGATGCTGGGTAGAACGCCGGGGAATATCGTTGCGGTCAGGCCGCTGCGTCAGGGCGTTATTTCAGATTATACCGTTACAGAAAAGATGATCAAATATTTTATACAGAAGGCTATCGGCAAGAAGAATTTCCGCAAACCGAGGATCAGTGTCTGTGTACCCAGCGGTGTAACAGAAGTAGAGAAGAAAGCCGTAGAAGATGCGACTTATAATGCAGGCGCAAGGGAAGTAAAGATCATTGAAGAGCCAATTGCTGCGGCAATTGGAGCAGGGATTGACATTGCAAGACCTTGTGGAAATATGATTGTGGATATTGGTGGCGGTACAGCAGATATAGCAGTGATTTCACTGGGAGGATCTGTTGTGAGCACGTCTATTAAGATTGCCGGAGATGATTTTGATGAGGCAATCGTGCGTTATATGCGTAAAAAACACAATCTTTTAATTGGTGAAAGAACGGCAGAAGATATCAAGATTAAAATTGGTTCTTGTTTCCCTAACGGACACAATGAGACAATGGATGTCCGGGGACGTAACCTTGTAACAGGACTTCCCAAAACAGTTACGGTATCTTCCGAAGAGACGGAAGATGCTTTGCGGGAGCCTACGATGCAGATCGTAGAGGCAGTGCATAGCGTGCTGGAGAAAACACCTCCAGAGCTTGCAGCGGATGTGGCAGACCGGGGAATCGTACTGACCGGAGGCGGCGCATTGCTTAGAGGTTTAGAAGAGTTGTTAGAAGACAGAACAGGAATCAATACAATGACGGCAGAGCAGCCGATGACCTGTGTAGCAATTGGAACAGGTAAATTTGTGGAGTTTTTAGCAGGAAAACGAGACGATGACTAAAGTACAGGTAATATTTTGCCGATATATTATAAGGATACTTAGCGGCATCACGACAAGATGCCCCAAGAAACAGAAAATCTTTACATGGATGGCATACAGTTCAAGGATGAGCAGAAAATGCAGCAGGGAGGAGAACTGTAGATGGTAAAAGGGTTATATACCGCTTATACGGGTATGATCGAAGAAATGCGGCGGATGGACGTGATGACGAATAATCTTGCCAATGCAGATACGACCGGTTTTAAAAAAGAAGGTACAGTCAATCAATCCTTTGACGCTCAGCTGGCGCTTAAGATTAAAGACACATCCGAAATGACGCATCATCGCAGACTTGGTGATGTAAATCTTGGAGTTAAAGTGGGCGAGACCTATCGGGATTACAGCCAGGGTTCGTTTTATGTGACAGACAATCCATATGATGTGGCATTGGACGGCGAAGGCTTTTTTGCAATTGAATTTCGCAGCAAGAATGGAGAAACTTCGATCAAATACACAAGAGACGGAAATTTTACGGTTGATCGAAACGGCTACCTTATGACAAAAGATGGCGATTATGTTTTGAATGCCAATGGCGCAGCGAATGCAGCAGGAGGACAGGCAAATTACGTAAGGGTAGATCCGAATCAGGATCTTACGATTGATTCGGACGGTACGATTTATCAGAATAATACAGCAGTAGCCCGTATTGGCCTTGTTGATTTTGCAGATTACAATTATCTGGAAAAATATGGTGAGAATCTTTTTGATATGGTTCCGGGGGGACAGAGAATCGCATCGAATGCAAGAATTGAGCAGGGATGTCTGGAAATGTCCAACGTCAATGTTGTCAGTGAAATGGTGAATATGATAACGATCACCAGGGCATATGAGGCGAACCAGAAGATTATTACAACAATTGATGAGACACTGGACAAAGCGGTTAATTCCGTAGGGCAGGTATAATCAGGAGGATAAATTAGTATGATGAGATCACTGTGGACTGCGGCAACAGGAATGATTGCCCAGCAGTCAAATGTAGATACAATTTCCCACAATCTTTCCAATGTAAATACCGTTGGTTATAAAACACAGCGAGCAGAATTTAAGTCTTTGCTGTATCAGAATATGCAGACCAGGACGACCACAGCAAACGGAGAGAATAAACCGGTTCCAGCTCAGGTGGGACTTGGAACCAGAGTAGCGGCAATTAATTCCATATATACACAGGGAGCAATGCAGGCAAGTGAGAATGATACCGATTTTGCAATTGATGGCGAAGGCTTTTTTGCAGTCCGGGCAGAAGACGGTAATACTTACTATACTCGTAACGGAAGCTTTTGTTGGGCAATTGGACCGACAGGAACTACCCTTTGTACATCAGACGGTTATCCGGTTTTGGATTCAAATGGTAATATAATTGTTGTTCCAAATGGTGTCACCAGCGGCAGCATGAAGATTTCCGGTGACGGTGAAATAGGATATCTGGGAGCAGACGGTAATTTTGTATCCATGAATCAGACAATTGGATTACATCAGTTTACAAATCCGGCAGGCCTTCAGAAATTATCCAGAAGCCTTCTGGCTGAGACGGCAGCATCAGGAGCTGCTATGAATGAGGCGACCACCAACGGACTTAGAAGAAGTGGTGTGCGTCAGAGCTATCTGGAAGCTTCTAATGTGCAGGTTGCAGATGAAATGGTAAACCTGATCATTGCACAGAAAGCATATGAGTTGAATTCCAAAGCAATTCAGGCATCCGATGATATGTTGCAACAGGCGAATAATTTAAAGAGATAATGAAGTCCTGACAGGAGGAATATAGATGAGTATTGGAATTGGCGGCATTTCAGCTATGATAGATCAAACCCGTAATTCTGCGGCTAACAGCAGTGCAAGCGCCTTGGAGAATAAATTAAACAACGGCAGCTTTTCTGCATCAACAGATGATGAGTTGATGGATGTCTGTAAACAGTTTGAGGCTTATTTTATAGAGCAGGTAATGAAAGAAGTAGAAAAGACCATTCCGAAAAATGAAGAGGAAGATTCGTCTATGTCCCAGTTAAGGGATTTCTACAAAGAAGAGATGATCCAGA
>CAYQRG010000210.1:0-3350 GCA_964419645.1 uncultured Eubacterium sp. | reverse complement strand
ACCGTCCCATCTTTATCAACACTTCCTCCGTCTGGCAGGGTCAGCTCTTTACCTTCTCCGCTCTGAACCTTTCCTCTGGCGGGTACGGTGATGTTGCCATCTTTGTCTGCCGTTAATTTCCCACCCTCCGGTGCCGTTACTGTTGTTTCTCCGCTTTTTATCTTATCTGCCTCTGCATTTCCGTCTGTATCAACCGTTCCTCCCTCTGGCAGGGTCAGCTCCCTCCCGTCTCCGCTCTGAACTTTTCCCCCGGCGGGTACGGTAATCTTGCCATCCTCAGTAATATGAATATTTCCTGCCGTCGGCAGCTTAATCGTTGTGTCAACGGTTCCATCGTATCCCTTGTCTACCGTAACCGTGCCATCTGTACCATTGCTTATGGTTTCGTCTGCACGCAGGGCGGTCTCTCCCGGCTTTAATGTAACTTCAGCATTGAGGTTCGTTGCCTCTGCCATCGTGGCATAAGCTACATTGTCTATTGTTGTTTCCAGCCAGATTTTACAGTCTGCAAGGCTGATATCTCCGGATATGCCGCAGGCATTCTGAATCTGTTCTTTTGTAATAACCATCGTCTCTCCTGCCTGCACACTGTAATACCAGTCGTTGCTTCCATCATTGCCCTGCACCACAAGGGAAACGGTTCCTGCTGCACCCGCACCTTTCTGCGCTGCAATTTTACCGGCTGTTTCATCATACACTACGGTTCCGATTGTTTTATCAGAGCCATCCAGTCGCAAGGTCATCGCCGTGCCATCCGCTATCGTTCCTGTCTCTGTATTTTCAGATGATGCTGCTTTCGCAGCAGATGCAAAGATGACAGATGACAGATCCAAATTGAAAGCGGGCACCAACGCATATTCAACGCTGACAATGTAGTAATCCACACAAGATCCCGGAACCGCCACCGGCGCATTGCGACTAGTAAGACCTGTGCTCAGCGCGCGCAGCCAAAAAGTATCACCGCTTTTCCAATATGTACTCATCGCAAGCTCGATCTGATCCTCAGTTCCTGCTTTTATGGTTGTATAAGAAGAACCGCTGTTTTTTGCGGTCAGTGCATACAACTTGTCTGTAGTGGTATAGTCCTTACTTGCTTTTTCATCACGTGTTTTCACTGTGGTCGCCTTCATCAAACCCTGCTCTGCGGTGGTAAAGTACTGTACATTCTCAGCTATCGCATTCAGTTTTGCACGAACGTCACTTCCTCCGTAGTGGTTTGGATTTACCTGTGATGGAGCACCATCTGTATAATTACAATTCCAATTACTATCATATGATTTACTGAAACCATCTGCATACCTTTGGCCTGTTGCTATCGGACCTGCGGCAAAGAGAACCGTATTATCTCCATCCACACCAGTGTCTTTTCCCAAGATATACCATTCCTGTACTGCACCCTTGCTGTTCTTGCCAAAGGCAAGCTTTCCAATGGTAGAACTGCTCCCAGTCCCATCCGGAGCAAATGTCTCATCCATTAACTGATCCTTTGTGGCAAAGGCTGTCACAGACAGGCCGTGGTCTGACGTTCCAGCCGCCCGGACCTCTTTACCGGACACCGGAAATGAAGTCAATATCATTGCCGCTGCCAGCAGTAGTGAAACGGTTTTCCTCTTTAAATCTTTTTGTTTCAAGTTTCCCTTCCTCCAATCTTATTCTATTCAAATCAGTCCACGATTTTTTGCCTCGCTGACAGCCGCCGCTTTATTGCTGACCCCAAGTTTGCGATACGTCTCTTTACTGTGGTATTTGATCGTATTGCTTGTAATATTAAGAATCTCTGCAATCTGGCTGGTCTTATAGCCTTCTGCCTGGAGACGCAGAATGTTCAGCGCATTTTTTGAAAGCACAATCTCCTCATCTGTTTTTTCTTTTAAATACGAGGGATAATAATTATACATTTGCTGACATTCCAAAACCACTTGTTTTTGATAACTTTCATCCTCCCACCGGAAACTTTCTGCCTTAAGGAGTTTGAGAACCGCTCCTCCCTCCCTGGTAATAAGCCTTACAAAATGATAGTCCTCCGCCTGTGTAATGCATTCCTGCAAAAGAGCCTGCCAGCCATCCTCTTTCATGCGGTATTTGACTACAGCAAGAAGAAGCCTGGTCTCCATGTATACATACATCCGCTTCTGCACTTTTGCATAATATGTCATCTTCTGGAGAAGCCCATATGCCTTATCATATTTCCCAAACTGGATATAGCACCGTATCTTTGTCAGATAGCAAAGCCGATCCAGAGAACAGAAGTCCTTGTTTTCATCCGGAGCAATATCCATCCATTCCAGAACCTGGGGGATTTTCCCCTGGTACAGATAAATCCGGCACCGAAGCGCATATAGATTCGGAAGAAGCTGCGGAACTTCCTTTTCTATTTTTTGTCGAAAACTCTCCAGAATATCCTGTGCATCTTCTCCGCGCCCATTGATAACAGAAAGCCATACAAGAATCCCCACAGCAACGAATACCTGCTCTGCCTTTCCTCCGACATCTGCCTGCATACGCCCTTTTTCTGCAAGCGATACAATTTCATAGGTATCCACACCCTTTTCAAACCCGCTCTCCGCAAGGGCAAGACTTACCAATCCCTTTCCATATTTCCCTAAAACAAATTCTACAATTTTGCCAATACTGGCTGCCAGCTGCTTATCCCTCCTGCTCCATTCACAAAAATCCTTGCCCCCATTCATAATAGATGGCAGGTTCGAGGTAACAGAAAATTCGGGCAGGATGGTTTTCCCATCTCTTAACAGCGTGTATGCATGTTTTAATAAATCCTCGATCTGCACAATACCCCTATGGGGAAGCCCGATGTCTAAATACAGAAGCCGGTTTCTTGCCTCCCGTCCTGCACTTCCCCTGTTCTCTGCTGCAAAATCCTCCAGCATTTGGTACCACCGCTCGCTTTCCTCAGGATTCATCAACATGGACTGGAGCATGCTCATGCCTGCCATCAGCACGGGACTTGTACAGATATCTTCTTCCTGCAAAAAAAGATAATACTGCCGCAGTTCAAAATAATGGCCGTTTGCAGGATTTTGCCTTGCATTGGAAACCAGCAGGCGAAAAATGCTTTTTTTATCTCCACCTGCCTCATACATCCGCAAGGCATTTGGAATGTCTCCGCACATCTCATACATACGCCCGGCATTATAATATATTCTGGCTACCTGATCCCGGTCAAAATTCTGTTTCAGATAAGTCTGAAAACAATTCCTCAGAATAAAATTAAATTCATACACCCCATCCTTTTCCTTAAAAAAATTACCCGTCTCCATTGCCTTTTTCATCAGCCTTTGGGCATCGTTCCTTCCTGTGACCATCTGTGCCATCCGGGTGTCAAACCGTTC
>CAYQRG010000209.1:0-3360 GCA_964419645.1 uncultured Eubacterium sp. | reverse complement strand
ACGCCTTTATCATGTCAAACAGATATATTCTGGGGCTGTTTACCTGCTGTGAGGCTGCAAGGCAGACGGCGGCATGGGACGGCGTGGAATATGGGCATCTGACAAGTCAGGGGCAGAAGATTGTAAGGCTTGAGGGAGTAGACGGCTTATTTCAGGCACTCCTTCTTGACAGCGTGGAACGTGCCGGGGATGGGTTTGCGGCTGACCTCTGTTCGGTGTACTGTCTGGAATGAAATGCGGACTGCCCGCTGTGTTTTCTATATAGAAAAGCATGGCAGGATTCCGTCGGAGCAGCCGTGGTGTGGGCAGGGTGGGTAACTGCCGTGTTTATGGAGCCTGTGGGCAAGGGTGGGCAGCCTGCCTGTCCACGCTTGTCCACAGGCGGAATGGCAGTTATCCATGCTGTCCACGCCTGGACATGGGAGCCGGAATGTGGGCAGGCATGGCTGTCCACATTCCACAACAGTTTGCTTATTGCCATGATTTTTATAAGACATAGGAGGGATTGGATTGAAAAAAAGGGAGTTCCAGAAAAAGGCGGCGGCAGCGCTGCTGAAAAAATTAGCGGAGGTCTGCGCGGAGGCGGGGAAGAACCCTAACATTGCCGTGTCATCAAGATATAACAGCTCTTATTTTAAGCTGCGGCACTACGGCAACCAGATACAGATTTCAGTAAAGGAGACTGGGGAGCTGTCTTACCAGTTGACGGATATGCTTGGCAGCACGGACGGGAGGAAATTTTATTACCGGTATCAGGAAAAAGATGACTTTGCCTGCATCATAAAGAAGTTTGCGGATGATTTTGGCAGGCTTTATAAGGATTTTTTAATGGCGGGGACGCTGCATGATTTTTACAGCATTGAGCTTTCCTATGCCGCTGATCCGGAAGAGACGCTGAAAGGGTATGAGGATTACATAAGCGAGTGTATGTAAAGGAAACTTGTGGCCATGATGGCCAGAAGTTTGGAAGGAGGGAAATATGGCATTTATTTTGAAACCGGCGGACGGGCTTTGGGGAGTGGGATTTGGAATCTTCCCATTCCTGAAAGAGCCGGACACCGGAAGAAAGCGGATTGCCCGTGACATTGCATTGCGGGGGATTCCGCCTTAGCGCGCGGTCTTTTGCAGGAATGAAAGAGGGAGGTGTTTCATGCAGGAAGAAACAACACAGAAAACAATCGCCCTTGTCATAAAGGCTGCAAAGCTGGATGCGGACGTGCTGAAAGCAGCCCTGCGGATGTACTTAAACCGCCAGAAACAGAAAGGGAATGGCGCAAAGGCGCATGGGAAAACCACTGTGAAGCATCTGGTCGGGGAGGGCGCAGGCGTATCGTCCATTGAGATCAATGACGGCAACATCAAAACCTTTGGGCGGGTAGCCCGTAAATACCATGTTGATTATGCCGTCAAGAAAGACAAGACGGCGCAGCCGCCCAAATATCTTGTGTTTTTCAAGGGGAAGGATGCGGACGTGCTGTCGCAGGCGTTTAAAGAATTTGTCTGTGCCAATGAAAAAAAGAAGGCGAAAGTTTCCGTAAGGGAAAAGCTGCATCATTTCAGAGAGGCGGCGGACAAGGACCGGAACCGGGAGCGCAGCCGGGAAAAAGACAAGGACAGGGGGCAGAGCTTATGAGCAGGATTTTAGACGGCATTGCCCGCGATTTGAAATCTGTCCCGGACAGCCTGAAAGCAAAGTTTGGGGATATTGATACGAAAAAACTGTTTCTCATGGGAATCCCCTATGCCATTGCAGGATATGTATGCGACAAGGCGGCGTGGCTCTGGCGGGTGTCGGCAGGCGGCAATGCGTCTGACAAAATGATGGCTTTTCTGAACCAGACAGGCCGGATGTTTGCCAATCCGTTTCCGAGTTTCCATCCAAAAGACCTGCTGTTTGGGATATGCTGCGGCGCCATGCTCCGGCTTATAGTTTACTGGAAGGCGAAGAACGCAAAGAAGTTCCGGCAGGGCGCAGAATACGGCTCTGCAAGGTGGGGCAATGCGAAGGACATAGCCCCGTACACGGACGCTGTTTTTGAGAATAACATTATCCTCACGCAGACGGAGAGGCTGATGATGTCGGGCAGGCCGAAGGAACCGAAATATGCGAGGAATAAAAACATTCTTGTAATTGGCGGCAGCGGCTCTGGCAAGACCCGGTTTTTTCTCAAGCCGAACCTGATGCAGATGCACAGTTCCTATTGCGTGACGGACCCGAAAGGCACGATATTAGTGGAATGCGGAAAGATGCTGGACAAGGGCGGGTATAAGATAAAAGTCTTAAATACCATCAATTTTGCCAAGTCCATGCATTACAATCCGTTTGCTTACATCCGCAGCGAGAAGGACATCTTAAAGCTGGTAAACACGATTATCGCAAATACCAAAGGAGAAGGGCAGCAATCCGGGGAAGATTTCTGGGTAAAGGCAGAGAAGCTGTATTACACGGCGCTGATTTCCTACATCTGGTATGAAGCGCCGGAGGAAGAGCAGAATTTCGCAATGCTGATAGATTTAATTGACGCAAGCGAAGCAAGGGAAGATGACGAGAATTTCAAAAACGCTGTTGACCTGCTCTTTGAAGAACTGGAAAAAGAGAACCCGAACCATTACGCGGTAAGGCAGTATAAAAAATACAAATTAGCGGCGGGCAAAACGGCAAAAAGCATACTTATTTCATGCGGCGCAAGGCTGGCTCCGTTTGATATTGCGGAGCTGCGCGACCTTATGGAGTATGACGAACTGGAACTTGACACATTGGGCGAGCAGAAAACAGCATTGTTTGTCATTATTTCCGATACGGACGCTACTTTTAATTTCGTGGTGTCGATTATGTATTCACAGTTATTTAACCTGCTCTGCGATAAGGCGGATGATGTGTATGGCGGCAGGCTTCCGGTTCATGTGAGGTGCCTGCTTGATGAGTTCAGCAACATTGGCCAGATTCCGCAGTTTGAAAAGCTGATTGCCACGATAAGGAGCCGGGAAATTTCGGCGGCTATCATTCTGCAGTCGAAGTCGCAGCTAAAGGCGATTTACAAGGACAACGCGGACACGATCGAAGGGAATTGTGACAGCACGTTATTCCTTGGCGGCAAAGAGAAAACCACTTTAAAAGAGATGGCGGATCTGCTCGGAAAAGAGACGATTGACCTTTACAATACCTCGGACACACGGGGCACGACACAATCCTACGGCTTGAATTACCAGAAAACGGGTAAGGAATTGATGAGCCAGGATGAAATTGCAGTCATGGACGGCGGGAAGTGTATCCTGCAGCTTAGAGGCGTCAGACCATTCTTCTCGGATAAATTCGATATAACGAAGCATGGCAGGTACAGGGAGCTGTCCGATTATGAC
>CAYQRG010000208.1:0-3370 GCA_964419645.1 uncultured Eubacterium sp. | reverse complement strand
CTGCCGCTTGCCTGCCGCATTAAACGGAGAAATCCTGACCAATCGATGCACTCCTTTTTCGGATTTTAGATAGCCATAGGCATTTTCTCCGTTTACCTGAAAAGTAATGGATTTAATTCCTGCCTCATCTCCGTCCAGAGAATCTAGCACTTCTACACTAAACCCTTTATCCGATGCCCACCGGGTAAACATGCGGTATAGCATAGCTGCCCAGTCACAGGATTCTGTTCCTCCGGCGCCTGCATGAAGAGAAAGAATGGCATTATCCTTGTCATATTCTCCTGCTAAAAGTGTTTTCATCCGGATACCTTCAAAAGTTTTCTCGAACTCTTCTAGCTCTTCGGCCACTTCTTCCACCAATGAAATGTCATTTTCCTCATTGGCCATTTCAATCAATGTCTCAATATCTTCAAACTGTTCCTTTAACTTTGCAAAGGTCTCCACATCATCCTTCAGGCTTTTTAAATCCTTCATTTTCTGCTGGGAGACTTCTACATTGTCCCAGAAATCTGGAGCCTCCATTTCCCTCTCCAATTCCTGGATCTGCTGTTCCTTGCCAGCTAAGTCAAAGTGAATCCCTCACTTCCACTAATGGTCCCCGATAGGTATTTAAGATCGTTTTATACTGATCTAATTCTACCATTAATTTCACCTCTTTCTTTTTACTTTTTATGAAAAAGACCATGGTCTTTCTGTCGTTTTGTAATGATATGAATCACTGCCCAGGCAAATAAAAGCCCAAGCAGCGCACCTAAGCTGTCAATCATTACGTCTCTTACTTCGCCGGAACGTCCTTTTACAAACAACTGATGAAATTCATCTGTTGCAGCATATGCAGAAGCCCCAAGCCATGCAAAAAGTCCGCATTTTCTCCGCAAACGAGGATACTGCATGCAGTTTCCAAGGAAAATCCATGCCAAAATTGCATACTCTGTCATATGGGCCATTTTCCGCACCGGATACTCAAGCCACCCTGCACAGGCTTCTATGGACGCCTGATCCCATTCCAGATGAAATATCGTATTGATTCCTTCCGCCATACAGCCAGTCACCCCACCGCTCATCTTTCCTGAGTCCACTGCCTCCTGATTAGAAAAATGAAAAATGAGCAACATCCAGAAAACTGCCGCAAAAAACCATAGATATCTGCTTTTGTATGTTATTTTTTTCATCATCTGCCGCACCGCATCTATGTCGCCGAAATTTCTTTCTCCAGGATTTCAATTCCTTTCTGCACTTGATTGTCCATAAGTTCGTCGTATCCGTCTGCTCTTTCTCCCAGATATTCGTATTTCAGTTCCACGTCCGGACTGATACCGGTTCCGTGTATATTCTCTCCGTTTGGCGTAAAGTATTTTGCAGTTGTTAATTTTATAGCATCCCCGTCTTCCAACTGGATAATCGACTGCACAACGCCTTTTCCATATGTTTTCGTGCCGATTAAAGATCCTGCTTTATAATCCCGGATTGCTCCTGCCAAAATCTCAGAGGCGCTGGCACTGTTTCCATTGATGAGTACGGCTATGGGACATGTAATCGTTTGATCTGCGCCAGAAGTATAATCCTTTCGTTCTCCGTATTTATCCTGGGTATATACTACCGTTCCTTCCGGCAGAAGATCGTCTAAAATAGCGGTTACAGAAGAAAGCATTCCTCCCGGATTGTCCCGTACGTCTAAAAGCAATCCCTGCATACCTTGGCCAAAAAGCTCTTGCGCAGCCGATTCAAACTGCGCCAACGTAGGCTCTCCAAACTCCAGAATATGAATATATCCGATTTTATCGTTTAACATTCTGTGTTCCACCGTAGGAAGATCGATATTTGCTCTTTGTACATCAAATTCCAGATATTCCGGCTCCCCGGCTCTGTAAATCTGCAGATGTACAGAAGTGCCTTCCTCTCCACGGATATGTGTCACCAAATCTGACAGTTCCATACTGACTGCCTCGATGTCTTCTTCTACCATAACGATCACATCTCCGTTCTGTAAGCCTGCTGCTTCTGCCGGAGATCCCTCATATACATGCGTGATTGTTACCTGCATAGACTCCTTATCCTGGGAAAGTCCCGCGCCGATTCCATAGTAATTCTGTGTAGCGCTGATCTGCATATCTTGATACTCCACAGGCGTATAATACTGGGTATATTTATCATCCAGCCCTTCCAACAGACCGGCATACAGACCATTCTCCAGTTTTTCATCGTCAATCTCATCATAAAAATACAGACGAATGTATCCCATTAATTCTGCAATTTTTTTCTGTACCTCTTCGCTTAGTATGGTGTTTTGCCCCACATCCCGGCTTTCTGTTTCTCCGATGACCAAATGGCCACCCATGACATTGGTCACAATAAAGATTCCCACAACTCCGGCCAAAACCGTTCCGATCACACCTGTCAGAACTCCTTTAAAAAACTTTTTATCTGATTTCGGTTCCTCACCTATTTTCTCATATTCTTCCATTTCATCCATATTTATTCTTATCCTTTCTGTTTCCATTTCAGGAATCTTTTCTTCGTTACTTTAGAATATGCCTGAAAACGATTTCTACAACCAAATTTTGGCATCTTGCAGAAATCTGTCTCAGGCACACTTTAAAGGGATATCTTGTTCTATACATTCAAATGCTTGCGAATCGTAATCCGGCTGCCCAAAAAACCGATACCGACACCTAAAATCAATGCCACCGGAACCAGCGTATGGAATACACCCTTTGCTGGAACAAAAGAAATCAAGTTGCTTAAAAAATTAAATTTCTCCTCAATATATACGATTAATCTGTTATACATCAAATATAAAAGTATCAAAGGCAGCACCGCTCCAATCAAACCAATCAGTATTCCTTCTACAATAAACGGCGCCCGCACAAAAGAATCCGTCGCTCCAATCAACTTCATGATTCCGATCTCGTCCCTGCGGACTGCAATTCCCGTTGTGACTGTATTACTGATCAAAAAGATCGCAACCAAAAACAAAATCAGGATAATACCTACAGAAATATAGCCAATCAGACTGTTAAAATCTGACAAGGTATTCGCTACCGTTGCAGAATGGCGTACATCCCGCACACCTTCTAATCCTTTCAGATAATCCACCAGAACCGGCTGCATGGAAACATCATTCATATAAATCGCATAACTGGAAGAATTAGCAAGGGGATTATCATCCGCAAATCCTGCTGCCGCCTCTTCACTTCCCTGAAAATATTCTTCTTTAAATTCTGCCCAAGCCTCATCTGCCGACAAAAACTGGCAATCCGAAACTTCCGCCCGCTGCCGGATTTCTTTGCCAATCTCATCAATCTGTTCCTGGGAAATCCCTTCCTGAAAAAACACGGTAACGGCTACGCCGGATTCTGCATCTTTCACC
>CAYQRG010000207.1:0-3374 GCA_964419645.1 uncultured Eubacterium sp. | reverse complement strand
ACTGATTCTCACGATTTCATAATCAAATATACATTTTCCGTCATATTCGTTTTTATTATCCTCTTAGAACACGTTTATAAATCGCAAGCGTCAATATCTGTTTTCCACCCTGCCCGAAAAACTGTAAGCGCTTAATAAAATAGCGGATATACAAAATCTCGCAGTTCCTATACAATGATGATAAGAACTGCGAGATTTTTCTATGCTATACTTGTCTGATGCAAGCGGTTTACTCTATATTACGTTGTACCAGAACAGTTCGCAATGACATCCGGATCCCAGGGGGCTAGTTTTGCAAGTGCGGTATCTGTCATTTTAGTACATGGCAGATTTTGTAACAGATGATCCAAATACTTGTAGATGTTCAGGTTATGTGCCTTGGCCATTTCAACCATTGTATATACGATCGCGCTTGCTTCCGCTCCTTTCGGCGTATCACTAAACAGCCAATTCTTTCGGCCTAAAGTAAAGGGGCGGATGGAATTCTCTGACAGATTATTAGAAAAACTACAACGTCCATCTTCTAAATATGTCATGGACAGTTCTTTATGATTTTGGGCATAGTTCACCGCCTTCTCAAAGCGCGTCCCTTTTTTAGGGGCCTGCTGTGAGAGCCACGCCCAGAAAGCATCCAGCACTGGTTTTTCTTTCTGGAGCCTGTATTCTTTCCGCTGTTCATAGGCATGTCCTTTCTGCCGCGACTGCCTTTCATATTCGAACAGTCTGTTGCAGTACTGGACTGCCTGGGCCGCCGGATTGCTATAATCCAGTTCTTTCCCTTTGGGGACTGCCTCCACAAAATACCTGCGCAGATGGGCCCAGCAGCAACAGCGTTTGACGTTGGGCAGGTTATTATATCCCTGATAGCCATCTGTCTCAAGATAACCTTTAAATCCTCTTAGGAATTCCTCGGCGTTAAATTTTGCCCTGGTTTCCGTATACTTGTAGAGGAGAATTGGGGGAAGCCCATCTTCTCCCGTGCGGAAAAGCCACATATAGGAGTCCGTCTCCGCTTTACGCCCTGCCTCTTTTAAGACCTGGACCCTGGTTTCATCCGCCATGAGGAACTGGCGTTTCAGGAGTTCCCGATGGAAATGATCATACAGTGGGCGGAAATAATTTCCAGAACAGTAGATGATCCAGTTTGCAAGTGTTGCCCTTGAAAGGATGACTCCCATCTGTTTCCAGTCCTGCTCCTGACGGTATAATGGCATGGAATTAGCATACTTCTGATACATCACCCATGCGACCGCAGAGGCAGATGCATAACTATGGGGGATCAATGCCTCCGGCACGTCCGCTTTTACAAACTGGATATTCCGCTCCATAGCAGACGCGGTGGAACATTTTGGACACTTGGCCGTTTCACGGTAGATATTGACAACTTCACCTTTTGCCGGAGTAAAGCGGAACTCCCGGCGGACGAATTCCTTCCCGATGACTTTCATTTCAGTACCACAATCGGAGCAGTATCTCTGCCCCTCAGAGAGCGGGAGCACCTCATCCCTGGATGGGACCCCTTTAAAAATCTCATTACTGGTACGCTTAGCCTGACGTGTATGCTCTTTAACAATGACCGTTTCAGATGCCTGTGCCTCATCTAATGGCTGTGCTTCCTGTTCCGCTTCATTAAATAGGCTTAACTGCCCTTCGACATTCTTCGATCTTTCGCTGGAAGTACCGAAGAGCTTCCCTGTAAGGTACTCTACCTGCTCACGAAGTCCTGCAATTGTAGCATTGCATTCTTCTACCGTGCCACGAAGAGACAGGATCAGCTCGTTCTGGCTGCTTATCACCATATTTAATTGGCTGATCATATCTTTCTGCTCCATGATCCTGGAGTCTTTTGCATCCTTCGCCATGAGTTTCCTGCCCCTTTTCTGATACTTCTATTTTACCATAAGAAGTTCTTGAAAAAAAGCGGGAAATGCAGTGTTTTCAAGGATTACAGCAATGCCCGGCCAGATCATCCCAAGGCCTTTTAGGTTGCTTGTTTTGTGGGACTGTCATCTGCATGATCAGAAATCCGGAATGCTTTTGGCTGTTCGATCTCAAGCCCTGACATCAGCCAGTCGAATTGCTGCCAGGTAAGTGACCTTACCTCTTCGGAATTCCGGGGCCAGCGGAACCTGCCTTGTGCCTCCATCCGTTTATAGAGAAGTAAAAATCCATCTCCCTCCCAGAGAAGCGCCTTGATCCTGTCGCATCTTTTCCCACAGAACAGATACAGGGCACTGCGCCTTGGATCCATATGGAGTTTATCCTGCACGATCGCACAAAGTCCATCAATGGCACGTCTCATGTCTGTATAGCCGCATACGATATAGATTTCATCCGCAGCTGTAATGTCACCTAACATAATGTCCTCCCCAGGGCTCGAAGCACCTGTTCAAGAAAACCGGCATCGATCCCCTGCGGTATCCGGACAGTAACTCCTGACATAAGCAGTTCGATTACTGGAATCTCAGATACTACTGAAGCAGAATAAGGAATCGATTCAGAAATGGCTTCAGTTTCCAGTCTGGGAGCCGATGGCTCCTGGAAATTAATTTTTACAATCTCCTGCTTGATAGGATTCCTACCATGGACAGCAGAAGGGATATCTGAACATCCTTTTTGACGGAGTCGCTTTACCCAGTTATAAAAAGTGCCTGGTTTAATGTTATGTTCCAAACACCATTGATAGTCCGTAAGGCCGCTGGATCTGCATTCCATGATCAAACGGTACTGCTCATCGGCAGTAACAGGTTTTGCCCGCATAGCTTTCTAATCCTCCATAAATAGAGTAGTAAAATGCTGCATTTATCAAGTTCTAGCATATAGAGTATAGTAAAATGCTTGCATCTCTAGCAACCATTATGAAGTAAAAAACAGGTTCTGTCACTCCGTCGGTTTATTTTGCGCTTACTTATTAATCATATATTTGATTAAAAAAGCGATTATTATGTGTTGATTAAAATGATGAAAAAGGATATGCTTTATGAAGAGCAGGTGTGCTGATATGAATCTCAGTATGGAGACAGAATTGGTTAAATTCAAAAAAAAGAAGATGAGCAGGGTACAATGATATGATTAAGATTATGGAACAGTTTTATAAACATAAAATTCTTTTGATTGAAGATGATGCAGAAATCAGAGAAATGCTGAAAAACTATTTGACTACTGAAAATTACGAGGTTACTTGTGCCGCTGACGGACAGGCAGCCTGTACTCTTTTTGATGATACTGCGTTCAGCCTGGTCTTACTGGATTTAATGATACCCCGGATCAGTGGAATGGATGTGATGGAGCATATTCGAAAAAAAAGCGTAGTCCCTATCCTTATTATTTCCGCGAAAGACAGTGAAGCCGATAAAACTCTGGGATTAAGTTTA
>CAYQRG010000206.1:391-3384 GCA_964419645.1 uncultured Eubacterium sp. | reverse complement strand
AGACGCAGCGCATTATATGGGGTGGGGGAGACAACTAAAAGTGCGCCGATATGGTCAAGCATCTTTGTGATCAGGGCGATCAGCTTTAAGGTACTTCATGAAATTACTTTGGAGTCATTTCGTGTTTCTTGATTTATAATAACTTCCGAATTGGACATAGATGCGATTTCTCCTTTACTTTATTCCTGTTAATCATTATACTGTTTTTAGGGAAAGATGACAATATGGGAAGTTGATCGAGGAGGGAACATGGAAGACAAACGTTATGCGGTTTTAATTGATTCTGATAATATTTCTGCAAAATACATTACTGCTATTTTGGATGAGATGACAAAATACGGTATTATTACTTATAAAAGGATTTACGGGGATTGGACTAGTAATCAGGCGTCTAAATGGAGGGATGAGCTTTTGACCAATTCCATTACGCCGATTCAGCAGTTCTGCAATACGGCCGGCAAGAATGCCACGGATTCGGCTTTGATTATTGATGCTATGGATATTCTCTATACCGGAAAGGTAGAGGGTTTTTGCATTGTTTCCAGTGACAGTGATTTTACGAAACTGGCCAGCAGGCTTCGGGAATCCGGCATGGAAGTGATTGGAATGGGGGAAAATAAAACCCCGAAGTCTTTTAAGGCGGCATGCTCCGTATTTACGAATCTTGAGATTCTGCTGGAACAGGATGCAGACCGCACAAAAGAAAATATTTCTCCGAAAACAATACAGGAAGCAATTGTGGAGATTATTACCGAAAATGAAAACAACGGCAAAAAAACAGGACTGGGAGAGCTTGGAAATTCCCTGTTGAAAAAATATTCCGATTTTGATGTCCGCAGCTACGGATACAGCTCACTTTCAAAATTTATAGAGGAAATGGAAGATACGTTTACCCTCTACAAAAAAGAGACGACGATCCTGGTGGGACTTCGGGATGACAATATCAAAAGAGAGCAGTTAGAGGCTTATATTAGGGAATGTGTACAGCACTCCATGGGCGAAGGCGTGGATTTAGCAGCAATGGGGCAGAAACTGCATAAAAAATATCCGGATTTTAAAGTGAAAGAATACGGCTATTCCACTCTTCAGAAATTTGTTTCCCATATTCCGGGACTAGAGCTTATTACAGAGAGCGAAACGGTGAAACGGATTGTGGAAAAAAGAGAGGAAAGTAAGGAAAGCCTTGCAGAACAGTTTAAGCGGACTGCTTTGAGCAAAAAGAAAAAATCAAAAGGTACGAAGAAATAAAGAGGGCTTGCAAATGGAATGTGATTACTGTGCATACAATGCATATGATGAAGAAGATGAGGAATATTACTGTTCCGTGAATCTGGATGAGGATGATATGGCGCGGTTTTTAAGCCGGAAGTACAAATCCTGTCCTTATTTTAAAAACGGAGATGAATATCAGGTGGTACGGCATCAGATGTGAGGTGTCTGCTGCAGGAGGTTGTGTTTTAAAATCATGTAAATAAAAAGAAAACAGAGGGTGGTACATCAGGGAAATAGGTGATGCAGCATCCTCTGTTTTTTGATTTATAATAAATCGAAAACGGTTAATCGTGCATTTTATGCTGTCAAATATTCAAAGAAATGCTGGCAGCAGTTTAGCGGACAATACCAAGAGCTGCCTCTATGAATCCCTTAAACAGCGGATGAGGCCGGTTCGGTCTGGATTTTAACTCCGGATGCGCCTGGGTTGCAATAAACCAGGGATGCTCCGGAAGTTCAATCATTTCCACAATTCTTCCGTCCGGAGAGATACCGCAGAGATTCATGCCTTTTTCCGTTAAAGCGTTACGGTAATCGTTGTTGACCTCGTAACGGTGGCGGTGTCTTTCGTGGATCGTCTCTTCTCCGTATAAAGTGAATGCTTTGGAAGAAGTATTCAGCACACAGGGATAGGAACCAAGCCGTAACGTTCCTCCGATATCTTCGATTCCGTCCTGATCCGGCATCAGAGAAATTACCGGGTGGGTAGTGTGGGGATTTAATTCAATGCTGTGGGCATCGTGCATGTTGCAGACATTTCTTGCAAATTCAATAATGGCTACCTGCATGCCAAGGCATAATCCAAGATAGGGGATCTGATTTGTCCTTGCATAATTGGCAGCGACGATCATGCCCTCTACGCCGCGGTCACCAAAACCACCGGGAACAATGATTCCCTGAGCATTTCCTAAGATTTGGTCTGCATTTTCCTCATTTAATAATTCAGAATCTACCCACTGGATATTGACGGTAGCATGGCTGGTAATACCGCCATGTTTCAAAGCTTCCACAACAGAGATATAAGCGTCGTGAAGTTGAGTGTATTTGCCTACAAGAGCAATGGTAACTTCTTTGTCAGGATGACGCAAATCATTTACCATTTGCTTCCAGTCATCCAGGTTCGGTTCTGGGCAGTCCAATTTGAGACATTCACAGGCAACAGTAGCAAGTCCTTCTGCTTCCATGGCAAGAGGAGCCTCATAGAGATATTCCACATCCAGATTCTGCATCACATGATTACTGGGTACGTTGCAGAAAAGGGCAATTTTGTCTTTCAATCCCTGATCAAGGGGATGTTCGGAGCGGCATACAATGATGTCAGGCTGTATGCCCATGCCCTGTAAATCTTTTACGCTTGCCTGCGTCGGCTTGGTTTTCAGTTCGCCGGAGGCTTTGATATATGGAATTAAAGTAACATGAATTAATATGGCGTTTTCATGTCCGATATCGTGCTGGAACTGGCGGATTGCCTCTAAGAAAGGCTGGCTTTCAATATCCCCCACTGTACCGCCTACCTCGATAATAGCAATATGAGTATCGTTAGTTGTAAAGTTGCGGTAGAAACGGTTTTTAATCTCATTGGTAATGTGGGGAATGACCTGGACAGTGCCGCCGCCAAAATCTCCCCGGCGCTCCTTTTGCAGAATGGTCCAGTAAATTTTGCCGGTTGTGACGTTGGAATTTTTGGTCAGGCTTTCATCAATGAAACGCTCATAGTGGCC
>CAYQRG010000206.1:0-381 GCA_964419645.1 uncultured Eubacterium sp. | reverse complement strand
AGTCCAGATCGGTTTCTGCTCCGTCGTCTGTAACGAATACTTCCCCGTGCTGGATGGGGTTCATCGTTCCCGGGTCCAGATTGATATAGGGATCAAATTTCTGCATCGTGACTGTATAGCCGCGGGCTTTTAACAGACGGCCAAGGGAAGCGGCTGTGATTCCCTTTCCAAGTCCCGACACAACGCCGCCGGTGACAAAGACATATTTTACAGGCATAATTCTCCTCCTTTTGTATCTCCCGAAAGGATCCCCTATATGCCGTTTTGTGATCCTTAAGGTTATCAATTGCCATGCAATGAATTTTTAATAAAAATAACTTGTTTATTATACTACTTTTTTGGAGAAAAATCCAGAAAATAAAACATCAAATGTAATATTTT
>CAYQRG010000205.1:0-3390 GCA_964419645.1 uncultured Eubacterium sp. | reverse complement strand
GCAACGGGAGAATACATTGCGTACATCGACAGTGATGACTATCTGGATCCGGATTATCTTTTAAAATTATACGAAACAGCAGAGACTTATCATTCTGATGTCGTAGGCAGCGGCTACCGTGTGGTAAAAGAAGACGGCACAGTCCTATCGGAAGTAAACATTTCGCCCTTTTCCGATGTCAGCGATTTCGGCCGTGCAGGTGTTTTTGTTGTCTGGTCAAAGCTGTACCGAAGAGAATTTCTGCAAAAACACAAGCTTTATTTCCCGGAAGGAAAAATATACGAAGATGTCCCATTTTCCATTGCGGCAAAATTTCAAGGGCAGAATGTAAAAAGCATTTCGTATATCGGATACAACTATGTACAGCATGAAAACAGCACCATGTCCTCTTCCTCTGTAAAAAGCGAACGTTTCCCCTATAAAGAATTTGATTCAGTCCTGTCCGAAACACTTTCTGTGGAAGGAGTTCAAAAAGAAGCTGCGGAATTTGAAGTGCTGCATTTTTTTACAGGCTTTTTGTTTTTATATTGCAGAAAAGCATCACGCCAGGATATTTCCGCTTTATGCGATTTCGCATCAAAAGAACTGAAAACCTATTTCCCAAATTACAGGAAAAATCCCTTCGTAGGACTTTTCCGTTCCAAAGAGCTGCCTTTTTATTACAGAGCCGCAATCTTTATTTTTGTAAAACTGAATCAATTTCATTTATTAAAGCCCTTTACCTGTTTGATTACCAGATTTTAACAGATATAACCCAAATCTCACTTTTTTAGATTGATTTCTTGAAAGACTTATAGTAATATTGCTAAGTAACCGTTTATACGGTATACGAGGAGGAAAACAAAATGCAGGACAGCATAAAAATTGCCGTAGATGCCATGGGAGGAGACAACGCCCCTCTTGAAATTGTAAAAGGAGCCGTAGATGCAGCCAACGAGCGAAACGATATACAAATCCTTTTAATCGGCCGTCAGAATGCAGTAGAACAGGAATTGCAGAAATATTCCTATCCGGCAGAAAGAATCACAGTCGTAAATGCCGAAGAAGTAATCGAGACGGCAGAACCGCCGGTTATGGCAATCCGTAAGAAAAAGCAGTCATCAATTGTCATCGGAATGAATATGGTGAAACAGAAGGAAGCAGACGCTTTTGTTTCAGCTGGCAGTTCAGGAGCGATTCTGGTAGGCGGACAGGTAATCGTCGGCAGGATCAAAGGAATTGAACGGCCGCCTTTAGCTCCCCTGATTCCTACGGAAAAAGGAGTATCGCTGCTGATTGACTGCGGAGCCAACGTAGACGCAAGATTTTCACATCTGGTACAGTTTGCCAGAATGGGTTCCATTTACATGGAGCACGTAGTAGGCATCCCCAATCCCAAAGTTGCGATCGTCAATATCGGAGCAGAAGAAGAAAAGGGCAATGCACTGGTAAAAGAAACCTTTCCTTTATTAAAGGAATGTAAAGATATTAATTTCACAGGCAGCATTGAGGCAAGGGAAATCCCTCATGGGGAAGCAGATGTTATCGTCTGTGAAGCATTTACCGGAAATGTTATTTTGAAGTTATATGAGGGATTGAGCAGTACATTGCTTGGTGTAGTGAAAAAAGGCCTGATGAGCACTTTGCGCAGCAAGATCGGAGCGCTTCTTATCAAACCGGCCTTGAAAGAAACGTTGAAATCATTTGATGCAACGGCTTATGGAGGAGCGCCGCTTTTGGGATTGAAGGGGCTTGTGGTGAAAACCCACGGAAGTTCTAAGGCAGTTGAAATTAAAAATGCCATTTTTCAGTGTGTGACCTTCAAAGAGCAGGAAATCAATGAAAAAATAAAACAAAATATTATAAACTCTGATAAAGGAGAAGAGTAGAAAGGAAAAAGTATGGAATTTGAAAAGCTGAAAAAAGTCATTGCAGATGTATTAAATGTGGATGAGGACGAAATTACAATGGAGACGACGTTTGAAGATGATCTGGGGGCAGATTCCTTGGATGTATTCCAGATTATTATGGGAATCGAAGAAGAATTTGACATTGAGATCAAAAACGAAGATGCCGAGAAGATCGTATCCGTTGCAGATGCGGTAGAGCAGATCAAAGCTGCAACAAATGCATAAGCAGGCAAATTTATATTTCAGGAGGAGATAAAGCCCTTGTTTTGAACAGGGCTTTATTTCTATGATAGGAAAATGGCTGTTTTTGCCCACTATGATAACAGGAGAAAGATTTTGATATGAGAAAACAGGAAGAACTTCAAAAAATAATCGGATATCAGTTTCAGGATGCGAAACTGTTACAGCAGGCATTGACACACAGCTCCTATGCCAATGAAAAGCATATGAAACATGCAGACAATGAAAGGCTGGAATTTTTGGGAGATGCGGTGCTCGAATTAGTATCCAGTGAATTTTTATTTTTAAACTATCCCGATCTGTCCGAAGGAGACCTGACAAAACTTCGGGCCAGCCTTGTCTGTGAACCTACGCTGGCAGGATGTACGGCTCCTATTTGTCTGGGAGAATTTATCCGTCTTGGAAAGGGCGAAGATCAAACAGGAGGAAGAGAGAGAAAATCCATTTTATCGGATGCGCTGGAGGCGTTAATCGGGGCGATTTATCTGGATGGTGGTTTTACTAATGCAAAAGAGTTTATCCTGAAATTTATACTTACGGATATCGAGCACAAAAAGCTCTTTTATGATAGCAAGACTATCCTGCAGGAGTATGTTCAGGGGAATTATAAAGAAACCTTAAATTACAGGCTGGTAGAAGAGAGCGGACCGGATCACAATAAATGCTTTGCCGTAGAGGCAAGAATCGGTGAAAAGGTGATCGGCAGCGGCAGCGGACGGACCAAAAAGGCGGCGGAGCAGGAGGCTGCTTATCAGGCGCTTTTGGTGCTTAAGGCATAGGAGCAGGGGGATTTATGTATCTAAAAAGTATTGAAATGCATGGATTTAAATCTTTTGCAAATAAGATTGTATTAGATTTTCACAACGGCATAACGGGAATTGTAGGGCCAAACGGAAGCGGAAAGAGCAATGTATCCGATGCAGTGCGCTGGGTATTGGGAGAGCAGAGTGCCAAGCAGTTAAGAGGCGCCAGCATGCAGGACGTTATTTTTTCCGGTACGGAAAACAGAAAGCCCTTAAGCTATGCTTATGTTGCTATCACTATGGATAATTCAGACCATACGCTGGATATTGATTTTGAAGAAGTGACAGTGGCGAGGAGGGTGTATCGTTCCGGTGAAAGTGAATATCTGCTGAATGGAAGTCCCTGCCGCCTGAAAGACATCAACGAACTGTTCTATGACACCGGAATCGGCAAAGAGGGTTATTCCATTATCGGACAGGGACAGATTGAGAAAATATTAAACGGCCGCCCGGAAGAG
>CAYQRG010000204.1:0-3478 GCA_964419645.1 uncultured Eubacterium sp. | reverse complement strand
TTAATTCCGTTTCACAAATATGTTTATCATATTTGCTTAATAGCTCAAAATCGTTATCAATAGCATACCGAATCATATTTAATACCTTTTCAAAAATCGAATTTGAATTGTTTGAATGGATTATACCATAGAAGGATAGATAATTCTATATCATAAGCCTAAAAGACAGCCTTATAGACAAATCTTCCGGTGAAAAACGCATATCCCAAAAAGGGATTTTGAACGAATCATAATGCAGTGCATATTCTAGTAAAAAAGAAAGGATGAGATATGGAACAATTGCAAATATTGGGATGGGCTGTCGGAATTCTTTTTGTTCTACTGGTGATATGCCTGATATGGCGTCGTGAAAAATGCAAAAGAAAAGTAATGGGGATGAGTGAAAAGGAGAAAATTAGGCTGCTCAACGAATTGACCACTCCATTTGGATTTTCCTATGAACCCGGACAGGATATTTTTGTGAGCCAGATCAATGCATGGCAGCGGAAAGAAGGATATGAGGCATTATTTGACAATCTTGCGCCAAAATTCAATATGATCATTGATTCTTTTCCGGTGTATTTTGATTATAGGAACAAAACCTGGCTGATTGAATTTTGGAAAGGGCAGTACGGAATTAATACGGGAGCGGAAGTCGGCGTATATCATGCCAACCGTCCGATTCCAAAAAATCAAAGAAGAAAAGTCCATTACAATGCCGTTTCCGATGAGGAAATGCCGTTAATCGGCATGTGTCTGAAACGGCGGCAGGAAAATTTGTTCTCCTTGAAAAAACACCATTGGTGGCTGGCGGCTTTTCGCATGGGATTGTTTAGCCAGCCTAAAGATCTGACGCTATATGCAAGCCTTACATTTTGCAGCTGTGAAGAGGCAGAGGCTTTTGCCGGAGGATTAAGAGAAGCAGGGCTAACCAATAAATACCGTATCCGCGGTCGTCGGGTGACGGTAATATTGGATGAGACCAATCATTACAAAGGAAAAGAAAAGCTCTACAGAGCGCTGGTGCAGAGGATCAATCAATTTTACTGCAGGATGTATCGGCTGGTGACGCTGCCCTTTACCAAAACAGCAGACCGCATGCTGTTTTTATATGAACAATTGCCCTGGTGTTTCCGGCATATGCTGCGGCTGCATTCCTTCGGCAGAAAAGCGCGGATCAGAAAATGAGCTGTGGAGCAAGAATTGAGCGGGCGCTTTCCAACGGAATCATCCTGCCTCTGAGCAGATGCAGCCGTTATGCTGTATTTTCGGACTGCCATCGGGGCTGCGGAAATATGTCGGACAATTTTCTGCGGAATCAGCATCTGTATTTTGCGGCATTGGAGCATTACTATAATGAAGGATTTTATTATCTGGAATTGGGCGATGGGGAAGAACTTTGGGAAAACCGCTGTCTGAAACGCATACAGGATTCTCACACTAATGTATATCAAAAACTGGAATGTTTTAAGAAAAGAAATCGGTTTGGGAAAATATACGGCAATCATGATATGGAATTAAAAAAAGAGCTGCCGGAGAGTATTATTTTAAAAAACCGGGAGGGAGGACGGGATCTGTATATGATCCATGGGCATCAGGCAGATTTTTTTAATTCTGTCTGTTGGAAAATTTCCCGTTTCCTGGTGCGGTATGTGTGGAAACCGTTGGAGCTGGTTGGGGTGAATGATCCTACAAGCGCAGCCAGAAATTACCGGAAAGTAAATAAATATGAAAGATGTATGTTGGAGGCGGCAGAGAAAAAGAATATTTATCTGATAGCAGGACATTCCCACAGACCTCATTTGATAGAACAGGAATTGTATGTCAACGTTGGAAGCTGTGTGCATCCCTGGGGAATTACGGTGATAGAGATTGAAAATATGAACATGAGCCTGGTGAAGTGGTTTATGGGAACAAGAAACGACGGGACGCTTTATGTGCAGCGGGAGGTTTTAGAAGGGGAAGTTCCTATTGGATAAAAAAACAGAGCAGTGTGCGGAATGTGCACTGCTCCATTTCAATATTATTGCGCATCTTTTCAGCGAATCAGAAGCTTTCTAATAAGTGAAGAACACTGTTTGAATCTTGATTGGTATGGGCAAGCATTGCCTGCCCGAATTGTTCAAGAATTTTATTTTTAGAAAAACGAACGGTTTCATCTGCCATATCTAAATCCCTTAAAAGGCTTTCAGAGCGTTGTATATTTTCTGAGGCATTATCTACGTTTGACATGGTTTTCTCAAGTCGATTCTGCATAGCGCCCAAATAAGCCCGGTAGGAGGATAGGTTTTCAATAGCATGATGAACGGAATCCAGTGTCTTTCCGGCACTTTCAAAGGAAGTGACATCCAGGCGGCCAAGTCCAAGGGTTGCAGAATTGATCGTCTTCAGGTTTAAAGCGATTTCCTGATAGGGGTTGTCATTGACCTGAAGGCGGAAAGTTTCTTCTGTCTGAAGCAGATCTGTGGCACGTACTTCTCCCATGCCCGGTGCATAAGGAGGACCGGACAAAACAGAATAAAATGTAATGTTAGAGCCATTTGCCGCTACTGCATTTGCATGGCCGATAACGGTATCGTTGAAATGATTCTTCCAGCCTGGGCGGGTAGTTTGTAATTTATTGATAAAATCAGACTGTTTGCCGACAATCAAATCATAAATTTTCCCTACGATATCAGAACCGTTATTTATGGCGGTATCTTTCATTCCGATTTCCACAGACAGATTTTCACCAGACAGTGTGATAGAGGAGTTCTGCTGATCTGTAAAACGGAAGCTAAAGATTTGAGAGCAGTTTTCTGAGCATGTCACAAAAAACTGTTTCCCGATCATCTCTTCTTTGTTGAGGATATTGACGTTGGAAAAGTTGAGGGTTTTGCCGTATACAGAACCGGAACGGTTTCCTATTCCAGAAAAAGTATCATTCATAATGATAGCGGAATAGTCATCCGTATCAATTTGAACAAGCTGTTTTGCCATTAATATATTATGTGTATTAAACTGAGTTGTTCTGGAAATGCGGTTGATCTCTGATTTGAGCTGGTTGATCTCCGCTTGTAGCGCACCTCTGTCGGACTGGGTATTGGTATCGTTGGCAGCTTGTGTGGACAGCTCATTCATCCGCTGTAAAATATCATGAACTTCGCCTAATGCTCCGTCTGCTGTTTGGATCAGAGAGATGCCGTCTTGTATATTACGGGAAGCTCTATTTAAACCGCGGATCTGCCGTCTCATTTTCTCGGAAATACTGAGTCCTGCCGTATCGTCTGCAGCCCGGTTAATTCTATAGCCGGTGGATAGTTTTTCGGTAGATCTTTTTCGATTTTCATAAACAATACCAAGCTGGCGATTTGCAGTGTCAGCGTTTTTATTGTGGGTGATAATCTGCATAAATAACCTCGTTTATATTTTCAATTATTTTGTAATGGAGCATACGGGATTCGAACCCGTGGCCTCAACAATGCGAATGTTGCGCGCTCCCAACTGCGCCAATGCCCCA
>CAYQRG010000203.1:0-3526 GCA_964419645.1 uncultured Eubacterium sp. | reverse complement strand
TTTTCTTTCTTTCCATTTATACCATCTCCAGTTTAATACCACGGGATACGCTAAGCGCCAGCCCCATTTCTGTTAAAAGAATCGCCGCTGAAGTTCCTCCATAACTGACAAATGGAAGGGTAACTCCTGTATTCGGAATGGAATTGGTCACAACTGCAATGTTTAAAATGACCTGGATTGCAATATGAGCCATAATTCCCACAACGATCAATGCTCCGAAAAGATCGGATGCATTATTGGCAATTACCAGAAATCTCCAGATCAAAAGCAAAAACAATAAAATAATGCAGATTGCGCCAAACAGCCCTAATTCTTCACAGATAATGGAAAAAATCATATCATTCTGCGCCTCCGGCACAAATCCCAGTTTCTGCATGCTCTCTCCTAAGCCTTTTCCAAACAATCCGCCGGAACCGATTGCGTAAAGCCCCTGCAGCGTCTGATAGCCTTTCTCGTAATCTTCCGGATGAAACCAGATCCGAATCCGTTCCGCTCGATATCCCTCCAGGGCAATAAAAATTGCTCCAAAAACTCCCACAAAACCGCCGATCAAAAAGAACTGGGCATATTTGGGACTTGATACAAATACCATAAAAACTGCAATTCCAAGAATGATGATCGCCGTACTTAAGTTGCTGTATCCTACCACCGCAAGAACAGGCATGACAATAAGCATAACTTTGACTACCGCAGAAAATTTGCCCATTTGCTTAGGAATACGGTTGATGATCGTTGCCAGAAATAAAATAACCGCCATTTTCGCTATTTCGGAAGGCTGAAAAGAGATCGGTCCGATCTCTAACCACCTGGTAGAACCATTGTAATTGGAACCTTTAAATATAACAAGAATACACAGTCCCAATGCTCCTATGTAAGCCAAACCACTTAACCGCATCCAGATGTGATAATCAATGGACGCCACCACAAACATTCCCGCAAATCCCAAAAGCGATGCGAAAAGCTGTTTTCTCAGATAATACGCAGAATTTCCGAACCGCAGCTGTGCATTATAGGAACTTGTGCTGTAAAGCATAACCAGACCAAAGCCCACCAGAAAAATAATGATAAACAATAACGTATAGTCGAAATATTTAATTTGCTTTTTCTCAGCCTTTGGCCTGCGATTCATAGATTCACTCCTCTAAGCTGCGCACGATTTCTTTAAAAATCCTGCCGCGCTCTTCATAATTTTTAAACATTCCAAAACTTGCACATGCCGGTGAAAGCAATACGGCATCCCCGGACTTGGCATGGTCATAACAGATCCTAACTGCCTCTTCCATAGAATCTGCCATAGTAATTGCAGTAAAACCGCATCTTTTTGCTGTTTCTGCAATTTTATCCCTTGTCTGTCCAATCAGCACCAGCTCTTTTACTTTTCCGTTAAAAGAAGCCAGCCATTCCTCATAAACGGATTCCTTATCATAACCGCCTCCGATCAAATAGGTAGGACGGTTCATCGCGCCAATTCCCTGAATCGCCGCATCCGGATTCGTAGCTTTGGAATCGTTATAGAAACGGATTCCCCTTTTTTCCGTTACGTATTCAATCCTGTGTTCCACGGCTGTAAAACGGCGCAGCGTTTCTCTGACTGCCTCTAAAGGCACGCCAATGCCAAGAGCCATAGCCACAGCCGCCATTACATTTTCATAATTATGCCTTCCCAGCAGATTTAATTCATTTGTCTTGATAATTTCTGTTTTTTCCCCGTCACAGGCACGGTATATCGTATCCTCTTTTAAATAAAAACCGTTTTCCAATTCTCTTCTGCTGGAAAACCATGCCACTTTTGTCTGCAATCCTTCCCCAAACTTCCGCAGGACTTCATCTTCGTAATTTAATACGCAAAGATCTTCCGGTTTCTGGTTCTTCGTAATGCTTTCCTTTGCGGCAATGTAATTTTCCATTGTGTGATGCCTGTTCAAATGATCCGGCGTAATGTTTAAAATTGCCGTAACCTCAGGCGCAAACTGGTGAATCGTCTCTAACTGGAAACTGCTGATCTCGGCAGCCGTTACCGTTTCTTCTGTGGTGTCTGCCGCGACACTGGTATAGGGGATTCCGATATTGCCCACCACTTGTACATCTGCAAAATAATTTTCTAAAATTTCCCCCAAAAGAGAGGTGGTCGTAGTCTTACCATTGGTTCCCGTTATGGCAAGGACCTTTCCCTTTGCAAAGGCATAAGCAAGCTCAATCTCTCCCCAAACGGATACGCCAAGATCTCTCATGTCATTTACCATGGGAAGATCTACCGGTATACCGGGACTTAATACCAGAATATCAACTGCTTTCTTATCCTCTTCCCTAAGGTCGCCCAGCAGTATCTCTATATCCTGTAAATTCGGATTTTTTTCATAAAATGACCGGATGTTCAATTCGGTATTGCCGTCGTAAAGACGAACTGCAAATCCCTGCTTTTTCAGAAGTTCTGCTGCTGCAATGCCGCTTTTTCCTGTTCCTGCCACGAGAAACCGTTTTTCGTTCAAATTCATTGGTATTTCCTCCTACACTGCCATAAGCGCGGTCAGACAAAGCAGAGCTGTTACAATAGAAAAAACTGCCACTACCCTGGTTTCAGACCAGCCGCCAAGCTCAAAATGATGATGAATCGGCGCCATACGGAAAAACCGTTTTCCATGCGTCAGCTTAAAATATCCCACCTGTATAATTACTGAAATCACTTCGATCATATAAATAAATCCCACAATCGGAATGAACAAAGGCATCTGCAGCATATAAGCCGTTGCTGCCACAAAGCCGCCCAATGCCAAAGATCCGGTATCTCCCATAAATACTTTTGCCGGATAGACATTAAACAGCAAAAATCCTAACAAAGCGCCGACTACGGCACAGGTAATCGGTTCAATTCCGCTCTGTGTACCTACTGCAACGACACTGAAAAAAGTAGCCACCAATACCGTTACGCTAGAAGCCAGTCCGTCTAATCCATCGGTAAAATTCACACCATTCACGGTTCCGATCACTACAAAAAACATAAGAGGCAGCGCCGCTATCCCCGGGTCTAAATACTGTCCCTTTACAAACGGAATCTGCAGCAACAGGGAGACATCCGTATAATTTATGATATAATAGGCAAAAATTCCGGTTACAACAATCTGAAGCAGCATTTTCTGCCATGCGAGTAGGCCGTCGGAGCGGCGAAGCACTACTTTTAAATAGTCATCCAAGAATCCGATTGCTCCAAATCCCACTGTCAGGAATAAAATCGGAATGATTTTGGGGTAATCCTTGATAAAAAACAGACTTGTCACCAATACGCCTGCCAGTATAATAAGTCCCCCCATAGTCGGTGTCCCTGTTTTTTTCAAATGGGATTTTAATTCTTCCCGTTCTGTCTGCCCCACTTTTAACTTTCTCAAAAATGGAATAATAACCGGCCCTAATAATGCACTGATTGCAAAAGCGATCAGCACAGGAGCTGCCACATGATAAACCATAATCTCTACCTCTTTTCCGTACTGTTACTTCTTATTGTGCGTTTCTCCGCGCATCCAGGGATACC
>CAYQRG010000202.1:0-3657 GCA_964419645.1 uncultured Eubacterium sp. | reverse complement strand
ACTCCCAGGCGGCTTACTAGGTCCTTTATTTGGGAAGAGCGGCGCACGCGGATAAAGATTTTTGGCATAAAAAAAGAGCGTGTCTGGGATGAAGTATATAGCTGCTGCAAAGAGCGAATTAAAATAGCCTCTGCCTGAGTGACGAACTGATCATTGATCGTATCTTCTAAGCATAAGGCCAGAGAGTATTTATTTCCGAATTTTTCCTGTACAATGGAAGATGCAATGTCTGTGCGGTTGGCAGGGCAGTATAGAAGCGGGCCAACACTATAATAAATTGGAGAATTTTTCATAATACAAAACTCCTTTTGCGGTATGATTTGTCGGGCGTGGTAAAATATGCCCCAGCTTTTTATAAATATACTTTTATAAATATAACACAAGAATTTAATAATTGGTAGATAAAACATGGGAAATGTGGTAAAATTTACTTCAAAGATTTTATCATTGATGGAAAAGGGGCTGTGATTTCGATGGAAAATCTTATGCGATTTCGGCATAATGCGATGAATGTAACTTCCATTTCTGCCTTTGAAGGGATTCGCGGAGGATTGAATCAGAACTGTAAAGATGTCTATTTTATCCGTTTTTTGGGTGTCGACGATCTGCTTATTTCTGATGTGGAAAAGATGGACAGGGAAATGATTGAGCGTATGAGAAATGGTCATGTGGTCTATCGAAGGATGTTAAAACTGCCGTTAGGCTGTGGTCCGGATGAAATTGTAGATTATGAGAGTTTCTACCGCAGTTGGATTGATCGGAATAAGGAATCTGTAGCAACAAAGGTTTTGACGGATGATGTCGAATATGGGGCACTGCTTGGCAGCGGTTTAAAACGTGTTCTAAATATTTATGCGGCGTCAAAGACGGTGAGCGCCTCAATGGAAAAAAATTTTATTATTAAAATGTTATACTGGCATGATACTTTGCTGAAGGATTTGATAAAGCAATGGAATCCGAAACAATCGGTGAAGATTGTTTTATCTAACATAGAGAAAAAGCAGGAGTATTTGTTTACATGCCTTTTGACCTTTTTGGGGTGTGATGTCCTTTTGCTGCAGAGCGAGAGGGATATTTCCGAAGAGGAAGAGGCTTTGGGATTGTCTCAGAAAGTGATTCGGGGCAGTTTTGGAACCATAAATCTTCCTGATCCCACGAAGCAATCTGTAAAAGCAAAGAAGCCAGTATCGGCCGCGAAACCAGTCACAGCAGCCAGGCCGGCGGCAAAACCCGTAACAGCAGCAAAGTCGGCACCGGCAGCAAAACCTGCCGCAACAGGGGAAAAAAGCTTTGAACAGCTGGCACAGCTTGCTTCTTCTGTGGTACTGATTGGTATTCATGACAGAAATGGGGATATGATTGGAACCGGTTCAGGTATTATGATTGGAAGGGACGGTTACATATTGACCAACTGTCATGTGGCAAGCGGCGGCAGCTTTTATTCTATCCGAATCGAAGAAGATGAAGCGGTTTATTCCACAGATGAGCTGATCAAATACAATTCTGTCTTGGATTTGGCAGTGCTGCGGATTGAACGGAGGTTAAATCCTCTTCCGCTCTACAGCGGCAAAAAGAAACTGGTCAGGGGACAGAAGGTAGTGGCAATCGGCAGTCCGCTGGGATTGTTTAATTCCGTGTCGGATGGAATTATTTCAGGCTTCCGCATCATTGATAGTGTTGATATGATTCAGTTTACGGCTCCCACCTCTCATGGCAGCTCCGGCGGAGCGCTTTTAAATATGTATGGAGAAGTAATTGGAATCAGTACAGCAGGATTTGACAATGCCCAGAATATTAATCTGGCAGTTGGATATGAAAGTATACGTCCCTTTATAAAGGGATTTACATAAATGAAATAAAGGGAAATAAAAGCATATGTTTGAACGTAAAAAGCTCCGGGAATTAAATGACTTCTTTTTGGAGAGAAACGCCCGGAGGGAAGACGGTGTTTATTTTTATCGGATCAACGGATACAATGATGAAATCAAAGAATTTACCAAAAAATATTATGAAACAGCAAGAAATTTTGGTGTAGTGATTGAAGGAAGAATACCGAATCCGGATGAAAAAAATCTTGCCTATTACAATGAGATTATGGGCATGAATTTTCAAATGAGTGTAGATTTTATTACTGCCAGCCTGAAGAAATGGCTTCCCAGGATGAATATACGCCAGAGGGATAACGTGGCAGTTTCCATTTATGACACGTTAGACGGCCTGCGAAAAGCGGGAAAAAACGAAAACATGATGAAAAATGCATACATCAAGTTTATGTGCTGGCTGTATTATAAATTTGAAAGGATTGTCAATCAGCTTGGGGAAAACCGCATTCCTAAAATCCTGTATGAAGGTGAGGTCGGGAATTATGAATTAATGCTGTTGTCCGTTCTTTCAAAGGCCGGCTGCGACATTGTTTTGCTCCAGTACAGAGGAGACGGAGATTACCGGAAGAAAGATCCCTCCTTCATTTACTCCGATGAACTGATTCTTCCGGGGCAAAAACCCTTTCCGGATTATTTTAATTTAAAATACCTTCGGGATGAAATGCAAAAACAGTTCAGTCAGGAAAAGCTTTACCGTATAAAGCCCCGGCTTGTAAACTGTACAAACGCCTGGATCAAAGGAAAAGGGTTGGAAGATATAAAAGCAGATACACAGACAAGAGGGCAGGATCCCAATCTGTTTTACAATTGTTTTTACAGAATCAACGGAGCAGAGGACAAACTGACTTATTTAAATGATCTGTATCAGTTTCACCTTGCTCTGACAAACAGCAGACGGAATGTTGTCGTTGTGGAAAAGGAAATTCCAAAGCCGGAAATGGAAGAGATTAATGCCATTCGGAGGAAAAATTACAGTGGGCAGGAACAGATGCTGTTGGATCTTTCTTTGAATATCCAGTACCCTATTAATTTGGAATTGCAGAATTTGATGCATAAAGCATTTATTGATATTTTGACAGAGGAATCCAAAGCGCCCGGCATGAATTTGAATAAGCTTACCAATAAAGCGGTATATTTATTGTGCTGGTTAAAACGATACCTTCCGAAATTGTTTGTTCATTGGAAAATGCCGGAGATCGGCTGCTTTATTTACTTGGGTGGCGTAAAAAGCGGTAATGAGGCCATGTTTTTAAAATTTTTGGCCAGGATTCCGGTGGATGTGCTGGTTTTAAAACCGAATTTGAACGAAGCCTGCTGCCTGGCAGACCAGATATTATTTGATAAAACCTACAGAGATTCCATGACCATAGAAAAATTCCCTACGGAACAGTCCACGTTTCAAATGGGGACTGCAGCATATCAGGCAGAGAGGGAGCTGGATACATTACTGTATCAGGATTCCGGCATCTACCGGGACAGGCAGTATGGGAAGGCGAATGCGATTTCCCTTCGGACAACGTATGAGGAGATCAAAATCCTGTGGGATCAGGAATTAAAATACAGACCAAATTTCAGTACGACGGATTCTGTTGTAAATATGCCGGTGATTTTCGCGAAAGCGTCTGGTGTAAAAGACAGTCTGCTGCCCCAGTACTGGTTAGGAATCAAGACGCTGATGACAGACGATACCGTAGTACTAAAAAATGCACCTTATTTCAATCCGGCAGAACCGAATCCCATAAAAGCCCATATATCGTCTTTTTTTAAAAACGGA
>CAYQRG010000201.1:0-3762 GCA_964419645.1 uncultured Eubacterium sp. | reverse complement strand
TATCCCTGCTCTGTCATTAATTCATCGCAGGCCAAACGCAGCTGGATACCGCTGACACTATGGATAATGTTATCCACACAAGAATGGCAAGGTACAAAACATCCCCTCAAAGCGCTGTTGGCAGCATTTACAATCGCATCTATTTTTAATGTGGTTATGTCACCACGCCAAAGGGCAAGGCAGGGATTAACAGGAGAAACCGGTAATGTATCACTGTCAATGATTCCCTTTTCCATAACTTCTTCACTTAAATATTCGTCCTGCACTTTGAGAAATTCAATCCCAATCGGGCGAGGAATGCGGATATTCATAAGACTTCTAAGCAGCCGTTTCTGTTCCTCTGTATGGTCCGGAATTTCCATATTTCTGTATTGCGGCAGCTCTGCTAATAACTCTTTTATCAGATACATCCTTTTTTCACTATGTGTCATAGCTAAATCCTCCTAAATTACTTCTGCAGATTGTCAAGATGTTCTTTCTTGTGTGATATCACGCACACTCTTTCCAATATCTGCTCCAATGCCCACTGCCCTCTCTCCCAAACTTTTTGGGACAAAATGTTCGTCCAGGTTCAACCGGATCAATGACCAGTTTTCATTCCCACGTACCAGTTGTTCAAAAGGAAAACGAATAATCGTCGGGGTATTAAACCCTACGCCAAGTTCCAAAAGCGCCACCTTATCCTTCTCATGTTCTTTCAAAAAGGAAATATACTGCCCTGCCGCCTGATTCCAATGTTCGTCTTCTACAAAATACTGGTCGCACCTAAGATGCATTGCCATATTTTGTCCGCAGACCGGGCATTTTGGTACCAGGTCAGAAGGAATCCGGCAATCTGTCCTGGACTGATGCATCTGTATAAACAGATCTATCGCATCATAAATTTTCGGATGACAGCCTTTTTGGCATTGTATGTTTCCATAATCACCTTGCGTTGCAAAAATGTTTTCATCTGCAAACCCTGCTTTCTGGAACTGATGGTCTACATTCGTCGTGATCACGAAATGAGGCTTTGTTTTTACTAAATCATAAACCGAAAGATAAAGGGGAAGCGCCTTTGGCTCAATCCGATTCACATATGCATGTTTTGACCAATATCCCCATTTCTCTTCTTCTGTGGGAAAGGGATAAAAGCCTGAACTATACATATCTCTCATATTCATCGAGCCATACTTTTCAATAAATTCTCCAAAATTATCCGTAAACCGTTTTCCTCCGTAGGTCAGTCCCGCTGCTGCAGACAGACCTGCTCCTGCTCCAACTAAAACTGCATCCGCCTCCAAAAGCAGCTCTGCCGCTTTTTGTACCTGCTCTTCATAGGATGTATGCCAAAAGACATAATCCTCTGCAGGAGTCCCATGTAAAATCTGGGTAAAATCCACTTTTTCTGTAGATTTCTTACTTATTACTGCCTTGCTTTTTTGGCTGAAAGGGTTACCCTTAGGGGGTTTCTTTCCTAATATACGAATTGCCATTGACACACCTCCGCAAATTCTGCCTGCTCCTTTTCGACTGCCTCAAGGGTATGGATCACTGTCTTTTTTTCAAAGTTCCAGACTGTTTTCTTTTAAGAGAAAATCATAGATACTCATTGTTGTGATCCCAACTTCATCCCTGGTAACATTTACAACATCTTTAACCACAATAATCTTCTTAAAGGAATCATTTACATTCATAAGGGAAGCCTTTTCCTGCATTTGCTTTTCTTCTGTCGGCATACGAAATGCAGATTGAATGTAATATCTCTTGCTTCCCAGATTTGCCACAAAATCAATCTCTAACTGCGTTCTTTCCGCTTTTCCATTTTTATTGATGCCTCTTTTTTCCACAATACCTACATCTACGAAATAACCTCTGCTGCGCAATTCATTGTATACGATATTCTCCATGATATGTGTTTCTTCAATCTGCCGAAAGCCTAATCTGGCATTTCTAAGCCCTACGTCTTCAAAATAATATTTGACAGGTGTTCCGATATATTTTCTACCTTTCACATTGTAGCGGTTGGCTCTATTTATTACAAAGGCGTCTTCCAAATATTCGATATACTGTCTTATGGTATTTGCGCTGATATTGGACTGTATCACACTTTTAAAAGTCGCCTCGATTTTTGGCACATTTGTAAGAGAGCCAATTGCTGATGCCAAAACATTCACTAAGTCTTCCAGTTCCTGAAACTTCTCTATATGATGTCTCTCAATGATATCCTTCAAGTATGTCTCGTCAAATAACTTCGTTAAATACTGAATCTTCTGTTCTTCCGTCTTCATTGTCACAGTAAGCGGAAGTCCTCCGTAAACCATATACTCTGCCCAGCCATGGTACATATCCCCTTCGTAAGCCTGCATAAATTCTTTAAAGGTTAATGGGTAAATATGAACTTCATCACCTCTTCCCCGAAATTCAGTGATAATATCTTTTGACAAAAATTTGGAATTGCTGCCTGTTACATAAATATCCGCATTTTTTATATGAAGTAATGAATTTAAGACTTCTTCAAACTCACTTAACATCTGTACTTCATCTAACAAGATATAATACGGTTCTTTATCTGAAATGATTGATTCTATATAGTCCAATATGATATCCGGATCACGATATTTCCTATCTTTTCTTTGATCTAATTCGATGGTAATAATGTGTGATTCCGGGACTCCCTGTTCTATCAGATAATTTTTAAAAATTTGAAAAACTAAGTATGATTTTCCACATCTTCTGATACCTGTTATCACTTTTATCATTCCATTATGCATCCTGTTAAGCAAATCTTTTAAATATTTATCTCGTTTTATTTCCATTTGGCTTCTCCTTTATTGAACATTTTTGACATTATTGTCATAATTATTCAAATACATTTTATATGTAAATCTATAAAAATGCAAGATTATTCATCTAAAGTTCCATCACCAATCCTGTATAAAACTGCTGAACCATATCCCCTAATTCTTCTTTCAAAATACCATACGCTCTTTTCCCTGTGCAATGCCCCGTGCATACATATTCCACCCCTGTATCCCGGATCATCCCTGCCAGCTCTCTTATCTCATTTTCGGTTTTATTAAAGATATGCAATCCGCCGATATACGCCTTCACCTTCCTGCCCGGATAAGCTGCTTCCACCTCATTTATAATATTAAAAAATCCGCCATGGGAACAACTGTTAAATACAACGATTCCATCTAAAGTCTCAAATACAAGACTCTGCTCATGAGAAAAATCATCCGGATACCATCGCATTTTTCTTTTCCGGTACATATGCTCCCTTTTTCCTATCTCACTAAGCCCTTCTGATGTATGAGGTATCAGACCAATCCCCTCACAAATGCTGTAATTGCCGGATGCATACACGATTCTGTCCTGATAATTGGTGAGCACGCCTTTTGGTATCCCTATATATTTAGAGAAAATCCATTTTCTGGCATAGCAGTTCTCTCCACAGCCATTCTGCAAATAGAACTTCGCTTTCTCATTTATTTGAAAAAAACGTTCCATTCCATTGGCATGGTCGTAATGTGCATGGGATAAAACCGCTATATCAATATCACTTAATGAAATATTCAGCCTATCTGCGTTTTCGGCAAAAAGAGCGGATGCTCCCGTATCAAGCAATATCTTTTTTTCTTCATATTCAATAAATATACAAAGTCCCCATTCACCGGGGACTGGAACCGCTCATGGTTGACATAGACGGCCATCCGGTCCGTGCCGCCGGTGCCGGCGCCCTTGCACCAGCGTGTGGCGCCAATGTACAGGCTCTGGCCG
>CAYQRG010000200.1:0-3814 GCA_964419645.1 uncultured Eubacterium sp. | reverse complement strand
CGTAAATACTTTCGCCTTGCAACGGTATCCCCGACAAATTTTCTTATACTGGCAGACCATCCTGTCATGTCCGCCTATAATAACAACGCTCATAATTTCACTTCCCCATCTATTATGGTTACCACAAAATAAGTTAGTTTAAGCTAACCAAAATCAATAATAACTAACTGTGAGTGTTTTGTCAATCCATTTTATTCATTTTTTCTTTTCACATTTTTTCTTTCATGTCAAACCGCAATCGGTGTATCCGGTATTTTTCCCAAAACACGGATCGCGCCTTTCGGACAGACAGACAAGCAATGCCCGCACTTCCAGCAGCCATTCCAACCAAATTCAGAAATATCGGCAATTACAGGATTTCGATGTTCATCCAGATGCAGCAATCCGCCGGGACAGACTTTTACGCACTTTCCACATCCAACGCACTTACTTTTATCAACTTCAAAATCTGCTATATTCATGATCCTTTCTCCTCGCATAACCGGAAAGTCTTCTTGCTTTATTTAAATAACTTTAAATTGTTTCCACGTCCCTTTGCGTAACCTTATCTCAAAAAGCACACCCTTGAAGAACCAGTCTGCGCACATAGCAAACGCGATACCAATCACGCCCATATCTAATACAATGCCAAACAACACAGAAAGCAAAAGCCTGATTCCGATTGTAGATATCACTGTAACAACCATCGTAAACTTCACATCCCCTGCGGCGCGAAGCCCTGCCGAGAGAGCCCCAGAAAACGGAAACGCAAGGGCGTTAAACACATTATGGATCACCACCAGCCAGAGCACAAGCTGTTTGGTTTCCACTGACAGATCATATACCATCATCATAAACGGCGCAGCCGCAAGGATAATGGCATTCCATGCCACAGAAGCGATAACGGTAATTTTCATCAGTTTTTTAAAATAGTATTCCGCTTCGTCCGTGTCGCCGGCTCCCATACATTGGCCAATGACAGGGATAAATGCCGTGCTCATGGCTACTCCCATCAGGGCGGCAAGGGACCAGATGCTTTGTGCCACACCGTTTGCCGCAATTTGATAAGTGCCAAACAGCGCAACGATACTGCTAAGGGCTACCTTTACCAACTGGAACAGCCCGTTCTCAACACCGTTTGGAATGGCAATGTTCAGGATTTTCTTTAACATCCCGCTATCCCATGCAAAAATCCACTTCGTCTGATAGCGAAGCTCTGCTCTCTGCCTGAAACACAGATATGTAATGACCACCGCCGAAAACGCCCTTGCAATCAGAGACGGATAAGCCACCCCTGCCACTCCCGCCTTCAGCGCGAATACGCCGACGATATTTCCGACTACGTTGATGATATTAGCCAAAACGGAAATATACATGGTCACTTTGGTCTTGCCAAGACTTCGATAGATTGCCGCCCCCGCATTATAAATTGCCAGTGCCGGATAGGAATAAGCAGAAATCCGCAGATAGACCACACAGGCATCCATAACGGAATCCTCTACCCTGCCAAACAACAAACCGAGCATTGCCCTGTTTGCAATAATGACCAATGCCCCTATTAAAAGTGAAAGCAAAACGGAAAACATCAAAAGCTGGCTGGAGGATTTTTCTGCATGATCCTTATCCCTGCTTCCGATATACTGGCTGACTACTACAGCGCCGCCGGAGGCAAGAGCGGTAAAAATATAGATAAAAATCGTATTAAACTGATTGACAAGAGACACCCCTGACACAGCAGATTCTCCTGCATAACTTATGACAAGCGTATCGGCAATTCCCACCAGCATCACAAGCAGCTGTTCAAAAAACAGGGGAACAATCATATTTTTCAAGTCTTTATTTGTAAACCGCATCATAAGCCTCCCATATCTGTCATTACTTTATTTTTTTCTTCACCCACTTTTCCACACTTTCATAAGACGCATCTGTCAAGTCTTTTCCTTTTACCACATTTGCGCCTTTCGCTGCCGCTTTTATTCCTTTCATACTTCCTGAAATTCCGCTTCCGCCACTGGTACAAAACGGTACAATTTTCTTTCCTTTCAGATTATAGGATTCCAAAAATGTCCGGATAATCATCGGCTCTTTCCCCCCCACCAGATCGGATATCCTACAAATATGACGTCGTATTTACGGATATTCTTTACCTTTCCTTTCACTTTTGGCCTTACCGTTTCATCCTGCTGCTCCATATTCGCCCTACAGTTATCGTTATTGTAATTCAAATCTGCGGATGTATATGGATCTGCCGCTTTAATCTGATAGAGAGTTCCGTTCGTTGCCTTCTTTATCTTCTTTGCTGCGCTCTTTGTAGTTCCTGTTGCCGAAAAATATACAACCAGTACTTTCTGTGTTTTCTTTTTTTGCTTACTTGCGGCGCTTACATTTGTCGCAGGAAACATCAGACCTGCAATCAGCGCAAACACCAGTATCAGATTCATCCAAACGATTCTTTTTTTATACATTATATTTTTTCCTCCTGATTCTCAAATATTATTTTTGGTTCCATACTATTTTTCCATGGAAAGGTTAAGCTCTAAACCATTCGCCCATTCCACCAATTCGTCAACGGAAGCGCTGCCGGAAAACCTCTGGCCATCCAGCCATGTGGCATCGTCTGCTGCTGAATGGAGATTTGTTGCACTGTTTCCCAGGCCACTGCCCCCGGAAGTACAAAAGGGAACAATCGTTTTTCTGGAAAAGTCATAGGATTCCACAAAGGTATTAATAATTCTCGGCGCTTCTCCCCACCATATTGGATATCCCAGAAAAATAACATCGTATTGTTCCATATTTTCTACAGAGCCGGAGATAGCCGGGCGGACATCCGGATCATCCATCTCAATGGTGGTGCGGCTGTTGTTGTCATTATAATTCAAGTCCGCATCTGTATATGGCTCTTCTGGCAAAATCTTGTAGAGGTCTGCGCCAATTCCGTCTGCAAGGTTTTCCGCCACGCCCTCCGTGGTGTTCGTTGCAGAAAAATATGCTACTAGGACTTTCGTGCCATCTGCCGTTTTACCGTCTCCGACAGCAGCATCATTTTCAGGCGCAGCTGCTTCGTTTTGCTGTCCGCTTTCATCATCGGACTCCTCTGTTTTTGTATCATCTGCTTCGCTTGTTTCTTCTGTCTCCTGCTTTTTTTCATCCGCATCTATCACCGTGTCAGAAGTATGATCCTTTGGAGACCGGCTGTTCCCGGCACAGGCTCCAAGAGATAAAACCATAAATAATGCAAAAAAGATAATCGTTAATTTTTTCATTTTGATAATTCCTCCTATCTCAAAAAGCTGTTGGATTTCTTAGCTTTTCGGTTGTTGCCTTATATGGCAAAAATAAGTGTAAAACCAAAAGGATTTTTCAATCTCTTCTTGGTCTTACACTTACATTATAAACAGTCTTATAGACTATGTCTAATACTTCATTTATATGATTAAACATGCTTTTAAAGCATTGATTTTCATATCTGTTCCCTGCGTAAACGGCATACTTATTTTACTGTTATCTTAATTTTGACACTGATGCCATTTAATGCAGTGACATAAATATAACAGGTTCCTTTCCCTTTTGCCTTGACCTTGCCCTTTGAAGTCACGGTTGCAACTTCCTTATTGTCCGAAAAGTACCAAAGTTCCGGTCCGTAGGATTTCGGCAGAAGTTTCTTCTTATTCGACTGTTTCACAATCTGAACCTTAAGACTTACGCTTTTTCCTTTTTTCAGGGTATACTTCTTCTTTGTCAGTCTCAGTTTCTTGGCATTCGTATATTTCTCGTTCTGCACGCCTGCCACATGGTATGTCCTACTGCTCCCGATATAGACTTTTTTTCCGCTATT
>CAYQRG010000199.1:0-3826 GCA_964419645.1 uncultured Eubacterium sp. | reverse complement strand
ATTTTCGGCGCCGAATCCAGATCGCTGTGAACAATATCCGTCAGTTTCAATTTTCCGCTTTCGTAATTGATTTTGTATACTTTTACGTGATCCAGTCCGCCGTCTACCGCACAGAGATATTTCTGGTCCGGTGTCACCTTGACACAGTTGACATGAGGCCTGGAGCTTCTGTCGGCCGCACTTCTGCCCACGCCCTTGTGAAATACCCCGTCAGCAACTTCGCCAATGGAACCATCTTCATTCAGATGCAGCATAGAAACTCTTCCGTCATGATATCCTCCGACAAAAACATAACGGTTATTGTCGTCTACATCTAGATAGCAGCCTCTCATGCCGCCGATCCAGTTTTCATTCATCGTCTCCAAATCTCCGTCCGGAAGAATACGAAAAGCCCGGACACCGTCGTCTGTAATGGAATACAAAAACTCTTTGTTGCGGGAAACCAGAAGATCAGAAGGATTTGTAATATTCACTACTTTTCGTTCTGTCATTTTCCCGTTCTCCACATCCAAATCATAAATATGAATCCCTATACTGTGCTCATATGTATAGGTCCCCACATATGCAACGTATCTTTCCTGTTTCATAGCTATCACTCTTCCTTTCTTCTTAAAATATCATAACGCTCTAATGATGTACCAAGATCAATGAATAATTTCTGCTGGGGATGAGGTGCCGATTCCATGGCATTTCCCTCTTCGTCAAAAATCCCTTTCACAACCACAGACACGTTTTCTCCCTTTGGTTTCATAATTTCAATTTCTTCTCCCACAGAGAATTTGTTCCTCTGGCTGATTTGACAGCATCCGTCCGTCCTAATATCCTCTACGATTCCAAGATAAGTATACTCTTTCAAATAGGTATTGTTATCGTAGATCTGCGCTTCCTCGGAAGGTTTTCCAAAGAAAAATCCTGTGGTAAACTGACGATAGGTGCAATTGGAAATCTGACTGAGATACCAGGGCAGATTCTTCTGATAAGTCTCCGGCGATTCCATATAATCATCTATCGCCTTCCGGTAAGTCCTAGCCACAGTTGCCACATACAGAGCCGTTTTCATTCTGCCTTCTATTTTAAAACTGTCAATCCCTGCTTCAAACAATTCCGGAATATGTTCAATCATACACAAATCTTTGGAATTAAAAATATATGTGCCCCTCTCATTTTCAAATACAGGCATATATTCCCCGGGACGCTGCTCTTCCACAATCGAATATTTCCAGCGGCAGGGGTGGGTACAGGCTCCCTGATTGGCATCTCTTCCTGTCAGATAATTGCTGAGCAGACATCTTCCGGAATAAGAAATGCACATGGCCCCGTGGACAAAGGTTTCAATCTCCAAATCCTCAGGGATCTGGTCTCTGATTTCTTTGATCTCTTTTAAAGACAATTCCCTGGCAGATACTACCCGCTTTGCCCCCTGTTCATACCAGAAACGATAGGTTCCGTAGTTCGTATTGTTCGCCTGGGTGCTGATATGGCGTTCTATTTCGGGACAGACTTCCTTTGCAATGGCAAATACTCCCGGATCGGAAATAATCAGCGCATCCGGCCGGATGTTTTTTAATTCTTTAAAATACGTTCTGACTTCATCCAAATCATCATTGTGGGCCAGTATATTCGCTGTTACATAGACTTTGACTCCATGTTCATGAGCAAACACAATGCCTTCTTCCATATCTTTCATGGAAAAGTTTCTGGCTTTGGCTCTTAAACCAAATGCCTCTCCGCCGATATATACGGCATCTGCTCCAAATATAACCGCTGTTTTTAACACTTCTAAGCTGCTTGCCGGTATGAGCAATTCCGGACGTTTCATTGATTTTCCTCCCAATCTATTTTTTTGAACTGACTGTCAGTCCATCTCCGATTGGCAGCACCGCGCTGACTAAACTGTCATGATGCGTCACTTCATAGAGATATTCCCGCATTCGCTTGTGTATCGTGCGGTTCCGCCTGGTAACCGCAAATTTAGATTCTAAGATGTCACCGTCCTGAAGCACATTGTCTGATACCAGTGTGCCGTCTTGCTTCAGAAGACGGATCAATTCCGGAAGGAAATGGATATACTGCCCTTTTGCCGCATCCATAAATATAAAATCAAAGGGCTCCTTCAATGTAGGAAGTATCTCCTTGGCATCTCCTTCTAACAATGTGATCTGATCTTCTCTTCCTGCTTTTTTAAAATTCTCTCTGGCAATCGGAATTCTTTTTGCATAATTTTCTATAGTGGTAATCTCACAGCAAACCGGATTATACTCTGCCATAAGAAGAGCCGAAAACCCTACTGCCGTTCCGATTTCCAAAATCCTTCCGGGCTGTTTCATTGCCAAAAGCAGTTTTAAAAACTGCTGTGTCTCTTTTCGGATAATGGGAACGTAAGATTCTAACGCCGCTCTTTCCATATCCTCTAACAGCTTTGTATTGCCTTTCTCTAAGGAATTGATATATGTCACAAGACGCTCTTCTACGATCATATCCGCATCCCGCCTATTCTTCGGTTTCTGTGTCATCCAAATCTTCTGCAGACATAATCTGCATCATTTCCTGGGCTGTCATGGAGGTGGAAAGGGTGTAGGTGCCTTCCTTGATCTCCTTGGAATAAGAGGAAAGTTTTAGCTGCAATACAAACAAATTTGCATCCCGGATCAATCCTTTCTTCTCCAAAAGCTCTCCTAACTCCTTCGCTCCCATCCCGGATGTCACCTGCACGACTTTATCCTTGCCCTCTTCCGGCAGGTCCACCGGTGATTCTGTAAACACGCGGTATCCGAATTGATATACTGTTTTCCCACCTTTATAGATACCTGCTGCCACTGCGATCAGGATAAGAATTGAAAAACAGATGCTTAGTATTTTCATAATTATTTTCTTAGCGTTCATCTCTTCCTCCGTATCCTTCCAACATTCTGCCCTTTATTCCTGAAACTCGGCATCAAAGTCCAGACTTTCCAATAGCTCCCAGTTAATCTGCCGCAAAATCCGGCAGAAAACATTCTCCGCTGTCAGGTATTCCCACACAATGGGATTGCTGTTCACCTCTGCATGCTCTTGTCTAAGTGTATCTGTCTTTTCAAAAATATCTGTTTCGCTGCTCTGCAGATCAAATTTCAATTTGCGGAATTCATCTGCCTTTTTCTTCAAAAGAGGATGTTTTTCGATTTCCTTCTTTGCTGCCAGATAGCCCTGATATTCTTCGCAGGATTCAACTGCAGCAATCAGATCCTCTAATGCTTTTTGTATCTGATCCATGCCTATACCTCCATAATAATCGGTATGATCATCGGCCTTCTTTTTGTTTCTCTCCAGACAAATTCTCCAAGAGAATCTCGAATTTCTGTTTTAATCCTGCCCCAGTCAGTAATATTTTTATCTAACATCTGCTGCATCGTATCGTCTAATACCTGTTTCGCTTCATCCATAAGACTCTCGGAGCCTCTCACATAAACAAATCCTCTGGATACAATATCCGGTCCCGCCAAGAGCTGGCCGGAGCCTTCTTCTAACGTCAGTACTACAATAATAATGCCTTCCTCTGCCAGATGCTGCCTGTCCCTGAGGACAATATTGCCAACATCACCGACGCCCAGTCCGTCAACCATGACATTGCCCACCTGGACATGTCCCGTCACGGCTGCAGATTCCTCATCTAATTCTAACACATCTCCGGAAGAAAGGATAAAAATATTTTCTTTGTCATAGCCCAATTCTTCCGCTACTTTTTTCTGAGCAATCAGATGACGGTATTCTCCATGCACCGGAATTGCATAGTTCGGACGGACCAGGGAATAAATCAGCTTGATATCTTCCTGACAGGCATGCCCGG
>CAYQRG010000198.1:0-3826 GCA_964419645.1 uncultured Eubacterium sp. | reverse complement strand
GCGATTACTGCCGCAACACAGTGGTTTGAGAGAACACTGGATGAGTCTGCCAACAAACGGTTAAGTATGCCGGAGGCATTTCTGGCAACAGATGGCATATTGGATCTGTGCTTGAATGTAGTGGATGGCCTGGTAGTATACGATAAAGTCATTACCAAACATCTTATGGCAGAGCTGCCTTTTATGGCAACGGAAAACATTATGATGGATGCTGTAAAAAAAGGCGGCGACCGTCAGGAGCTGCATGAAAAGATTCGTACACTGTCTATGGAAGCCGGTGCTCATGTAAAGCAGGAAGGCAAGGAAAATAATCTGTTGGAGCTGATTGCGGCAGATCCTTCTTTCCAGTTGTCTTTGGAAGAACTACAGGCATCTATGGACCCGGCAAAATACGTAGGCCGGGCGCCAAGGCAGGTAGAGAGGTTCCTTTCAGATGTGATTAAACCAATTTTGGACCGAAACCAGGAATTGCTTGGTGTGAAAGCAGAGATTCATGTATAGAAAATATTTGCGTATCGGATTACCGATATTGTTATGTGCAGTTCTTTTCTGGGGAATATTCTATCGAATATCAGAAAAGCCGACGGAAGATATAGAACAGAAAAAGGCAGAAGTACAAGGTACTAAAACTGTAAATGCAGGCGTGGCGGCATCATTGCAGGAACATATTTTTGATGACGGAGTTCTTGCGCCTGGAATGCAGATTGCATCCCTGGCACCGGAGGAACAGGCTCTTAGCGTATATACTTTTTTCCAGGGACCAAGAGCTTATCGGGAAGCGCTTCCCTGGTCCGGTGATTGGTGTGAAAAAATCGTAAGCAGAAGATCCTTTGGAGGATTTGGATGCGGTCTTTGCTGCATGGCCAATATTTACAGTACATTATCTCCTTATGAATGTTCTCCCTGGGGCATGTATGAATTTGCAACGTCCATATCTTCTTATTATCCCAGCAGGGAAAGCGGAGCTATTGGTTGGAGAGATATGTGTCTGACATTAAGGGCTGCAGGTCTTTTTTGTGATTTGTATCGGAAACCGGAAACGTATGAAGAATTTCAGGCACAGATGAAAGAGACGAAATCCGCAGTTGTGCTGGTCAGCAGCGCCAATGACGCAGCGTTCTGGACCAATACATCGGGACATTATGTCAACATCTGGTTATATCAGGAGGATACGGACCGGGTGTTTTTGGCAGAGCCCGGAGATCCGGAAAACAACCGGACCTGGATACCTCTCCGTTATGTGTACGATGCCCTAAAAACCGTCAGCCAGTATCAGTATCTGGCTGTAACCAAATATTCGGAAGGGGCCAATATATGGAAACGGAACGGGATTGATGATGTATGGAACGGAAAATATTAAAAAAAAGATAAAAAGTGGTAAGGAAAGTAAAAAAAGCAGACGATATATAAAATGAAACAAAATTAGCTACTCAATAAAATATACATCCAGGGAGGGATAAGCCGCATACGGATATGAAGGGTATTTTAGGGTTGCATCAGTGATGTTTATGAATCCTATGTCTGATTCTACATCGAAACAGAGACAGGAGGAAGAAAGATCCGGCGGACAGAAAGAGTTTAGGCAGATTTTAGAAGAAAAAACAAGACAGCTTAGGGATGACCAAAGTATGGAAGGCAAGACTGTCGGATACGGCAGAAACGGTATTGCCGATATCTGGCAGGCAATGTCAAGGGCTTATAATTAGCCCCAAAATGAGGAGTGCCCCGGTGTCTTTGTAAAGACACCAGGGCCATTATGAAGAAATTCATCAATATACAAGAGAATAAGCAATTTGAAAAAATTTCCTTAAGTAATATTACAATATCAGTTATATGTGAACATATTGTGAACAAAAGAAAAACATATTGTAAAACTAACAAAAATAGACTTTGAACAAATAGAATGTTTGTTTAAAATGACGAAAAAATAGTGTCAATCGACAAAATCAAGTCTTGAAAAATTAGGAAGATTTTGTTAATATAAATATGGAGTATGTTGTAATCATCAATAGAATGCCCAGACAGGGAGGTTAGGGCATCCGATCAAAGGAGTGATATTATGTCAATAACAATTTCAGCGAATTCAATGACAGTGGGTGGATTGTTCTCCAGCATGAATAGCAATCTCTCAAGAACTTCTGCTGCGAATATGTTTTCCGGCGGAAGCCTTATGAGCAGTTTCAATTATTCTGATTATGCAAGTATTCGGAATGGTTCTTACCATAGGCTGTTGAATTCTTATTTCTCATTGGATGATGTTAGTTCAGATACTAAGACGTCTTCTGGCAGCAGGACAAATCCTGCATCTTATGAGAGAACGTACAATTACTGGACTCCGGACGGAATGGTTCAGAGGACCTATGGAGACAAAGTTGGAGCAAACAATTCTTCTCAGTCTACATCTACATCCAAAGACAAGACTTCCACATTGGCGACGATCGAATCCAATGCAGAGAAGTTAAGTGATGCAACAGACGCATTACTGACACAGGGTAATAAGTCTTTGTTCAACAAGGTGACAAAGACGGATAAAGATGGGAATAAGACAACCGGATACGATACAGATGCTATTTACAAAGCGGTTTCTTCGTATGTAACTCAGTACAACAATCTGATGAAATCTGCAAACGGGTCCAGCGTGGTATCCATTAAGGCATCCGCATCATCGATTGCAGGTTACACCAGCAGCAATGAGAAACTTCTTTCTTCTGTAGGAATTACGGTTAATTCCAAGGACAATACATTATCCATAGATGAAGAGAAGTTTAAGGCTGCAGATATGGATACAGTGAAAAAGCTGTTTCAGGGAAGCGGATCTTATGCATATAAGGTATCTTCCAAAGCAACACAGATTGATAACCAGGCACAGTACGAAGCGACCAAAGCAAATACATACAATAGTGTAGGTGCATATTCCTACAATTACTCCTCAGGTAATCTGTGGAACAGCATGATTTAAGACATTTATTATGAAATAAAAAACCTCTGTCAGAATGAGATTTTTCAATCTGTCAGAGGTTTTCTTATATGCAGATTCTGTATTAATTGTCCTCTTCGTCATTTTTTGACATAGAATAGACAGAACGTTTCCTTGCCATTTCGTCGCTGGCAAGATATTCATCATAAGTTGTGATCTTGTCAATCATTGTTCCGTCAGGCAAAAATTCAATGATCCGGTTTGCTGTAGTTTCCACAACCTGGTGATCTCTGGAAGAAAACAGGATAACGCCCGGGAACTTAATCAAACCGTTATTTAAAGCAGTAATGGATTCCATATCCAAATGGTCGGTAGGCTCATCTAAGATTAAAATATTGGAAGCTTCAATCATCATGCGGGAGAGCAGCACGCGGACTTTTTCACCACCGGAAAGCACGCGCATTTTTTTGACGCCGTCTTCTCCGGCAAAAAGCATTCTGCCTAAAAATCCCCGCACATACGTAGCGTCCTTGATTTCGGAAAACTGTGTCAGCCAGTCTACAATGATCAGATCCGTATCAAAGATCTGGGTATTGTCTTTCGGAAAATAAGACTGGGAAGTAGTGACGCCCCATTTATAACTTCCTTCGTCCGGTTCCATTTCTCCGGTAATAATTTTGAAGAATGTAGTTTTGGCCAATTCATTGCCGCCTACAAAAGCAACTTTATCGTCATGGCCTAAAATAAAAGAAATATTGTCCAAAACTTTTACGCCGTCAATGGTTTTGCTGATGTTTTCCACTATAAGGACTTCATTGCCGATGTCCCTGGAAGGACGGAAGTCGATATAAGGATATTTACGGCTGGAAGGGCGAATTTCATCTAACTGAATTTTTTCCAGTGCGCGTT
>CAYQRG010000197.1:0-3837 GCA_964419645.1 uncultured Eubacterium sp. | reverse complement strand
GTACGGTTTGAATGAGGGGTATGGGGAGTAATCCCCATATCTACTTAAGAATCAAGCATATGAAAAGCTCCTTCCTCTATCGAAAGGAGAACATGGACGATATAAGAATAGCATATCAAAATAAAGATATTACCAGTAAAGTGCTTGCCGAAAATTTTAAGGGTAAGACATTCAGCGTTTATGGTTTGAATCTGCCGGATATAGTCAGAGTGCTTCCAACGAACATACCTGTAATTTTGGCAAATGAATTGCGTCTTGATAATTTATTTGAACTTGCTGACGGCACAGTTGCAATTGTAGATTATGAAAGTGAATATCGTAAAAAAGATAAGATCAAATATTTGAATTATATTACAGGAACAGCAAATAGATATCTAAAAGAACAGCAAGATTGTCCTTTATTGCGTATGATTGTCATTTATACAGGAGACATTAAAAGACATCAGGTAAAAGAAGAATATAATATTGGAGCAATAAAGCTAAAAATAGAAGCAGCATTTCTTTCAGAATTGAATGACCAGGAAATATTTATACGTTTGACAGAAAAAGTGAAAAGAAAAGAACAATTGACAGATGAAGAGTTAATGGAATTTATCATTCTTCCCCTGTCCTACCATAAAATAGAAGAAAAAATCAAAGAAACGGTTGAATTGGCAACTCAAATTGCAGACAGGCAGCAGCAAATGTTCGCATTAGTAGGAATTGCCGTATTTACAGATAAGATTATAGATAAAGAAACGGCGAATAAAATAAGGGGGATGATTAAAATGACGCAGATCGCACAACTATTTGAAGAAGAAAAACAACAGGAAATACAACAGGCATTACAACAAGCGCTACAACAGGCGGCTGAAGATTATAGGGCAGAAAAACAGCAAATGATTCTAAAGATGCTGAAAAAAGATTATTCCATAGAAGAAATTATGTCCCTGGTGAAAGGATATTCAAAGAAAGAAATAGAAATTTTAAAAGAATCCCTTACCAAGGAGGAAATTTCACAATAACAATACTATTCATTCCACCCCAATTCATATAATGAAACCAAAGAAAATATACAGGAATGTGTATGAAAACAGGAATTATTACAAAGCCCGCTGCCTGGATTTATGGAAAAGACCATATTTCCCATACAGATGAACTCTTAATGGGATGGGCAGCAGGTATTTTAAAAGAAAATGGGGAATGGTATGAAATTGTAACCCACTATGGCTACTCGGGATATCTGAAAAAAGAGATGCTTTCTCTATGCAGCATGGAGAAATTACAAAAAAGAGACGAAACAGGAAACACGGTTTATATCAGCAGAGCATTTGCTGATGTTATGGAAGAGGCGAACGTACACAGCAGAATACTTTGCACATTGAGCAGAGGAAGTTTTGTTTCACTGCTTCCGGAAACGAAAAACGGGTATTGCAGAATCCAAATGGCAGACGACAGAGAGGGGTATATCCCCATAATTGCTTGCAAAAAACGAAGAGACAGCGACAGATATTTGTATGACGACAAACCGGAGACCTGTTTTATACGTCAGAGAAGAATTTGGGAATCCGGCGAACAGAGTTTCCGCAAAAATATAGCCCTCTGCGCGAAAAGCTATCTGGGAACGCAATACCGATGGGGCGGCAAATCCTCGACGGGCATTGACTGTTCCGGCCTCACCTTTATGTGCTATTTGATGAACGGTATTTTAATTTATCGGGATGCAGAATGGAATGAGAATTATCCGGTACATAAGATTTCCATAGATAAAATGCAGCCGGGAGACCTTTTGTATTTTCCAAAACATATTGCAATATACCTTGGAGATGGCATGTATATACATGCAACCGGAAATGAGAGGAGCTTTGGCTGTGTGATAAACAGTCTTTTAAAAGAGGATTTTAACTATCGAAAAGATCTGGCAGAAAGCATTTTGGCAGTGGGAAGCGTATGGTAATGGTATAAAAGTGAAATAGATACTGTATGATCGGGAGGAATTAAAATGACGCTTGACAAAAGAAAAATCAAAAAATTTCAAAAGATGAGCATGTGGATCTTGTTTCTCTGTGTAATGGCGTGGGCTTTTGCAGCATCGGTCTTGGGAGGTTCTTGGGGAGATCTGTTTTCAGGAACATCATTGATTTTTTTTGCAGTGACTTTTGTGATCGCCGTTTTGGATATGCTGGCAATGTTTGTCATACAGATCCTCATAGAGACAAAGATAAAAGGATTAAAAACAGCCATATGGAGCCTTGTGAAAAATTTTTTGATTTATCTGGTTGTTGGAGCATTGGTGATGATCGGACTGGCATTTTTCCGAAAGGAAACCTTCCATATTGGATTGCTGCTAAGAATACTGGAATTTGGACTGATCGCAGGAATTGGATGCTATATGGGAAGATTTTGGACGCTTAAGATTTCAGATACCTAATGAAATGACATCGGAGGGGGAGGATTTGAAATGTATGCAGCAGATATGCATTGCGACACAATTTCAAAATTATATTACAGCAGGAAAAAAGGAGAGCAGGGAAATCTGCTCTCAAATTCGTTTCAGGTAGATATTGAAAAACTGCAAAAGGGCAATTATCTATTGCAGAATTTTGCAGTATTTGTGGATACAGAATTGGAAAAACATCCCTATCAATGCGCAAAAGAGCAGATTGCGCTGTTTGAGAGGGAAATGGAATTCAATCGAAAACAGATCCGGCAGGTAAAAACTCTAGAGGAAATAGAGGAGAACAGAAAGGCAGGCAGGATTTCAGCAGTGCTGACATTGGAAGAAGGAGAGATCTGCGAGGGCGATCTGCAGAAATTGGAGGAATTTTATCACAAGGGCGTTCGGATGATGACTTTTACCTGGAATCATGTAAATTCTTTGGCGGTAACGGAAGGTCTGACCGAAAAGGGGATTGCTTTTTTGGAAAAAATGGAAAATCTGGGAATTGTGGCGGATGTTTCCCATCTTTGGGACGTGGGATTTTATGATGTCTGCCATTACAGCACAAAACCTTTTGTGGCAAGTCACTCCAATGCGAGAGCGTTGTGCCGTCATAAAAGAAATCTGACCGATGACATGATCCGTAAAATTGCAGAAAAAGGCGGCATCATCGGAATTAATTATTATAGTTTGTTTTTAGAACCAATATCTTGCAGTGATCCGAAAGAAAAAGAGAAAATCAGCAAATACTATAACAGCCGCATCGAGCGTATTGCAGATCATATTTTTTATATTCGACAGATTGGCGGAAGCAATTGCGTGGCGCTTGGTTCCGATTTTGACGGAATTGACTGCGAACTGGAAATGCAGGACTGTTCCCGGATAGAGATGTTAGAATGGGAGCTTAGAAAACGGGGACTTACGGAACGGGAAGTGGAAGATATTTTTTATAGGAACGTGCTGCGGGTTTATAAAGAGTGCTGGAAGAATTAATTGGAAAAATGACCGGTAAAATTTGACTACCCCGGAAGGATTCACTATAATGAAGATATTAACATTTGCGGATAGAAAAAGCGAGGTCTTTTATGTCTAACAAAAGCAGCAAAAATAATTATCTGAAACAGGCGGGTATTCTTGCAGCAGCAGGAATTATCTGCCGGATCATTGGAATCTTATATAGAAGCCCCCTTACCAGTATTCTTGGAGATGAAGGAAACGGATATTATACATCGGCATACAATATCTATACGATTATTCTACTGATTTCTTCCTATAGCATTCCGTCAGCAATATCAAAAATTATTGCATCAAAACTGGCATTAAAAGAATACCGCAGCGCTCACAGGATTTTCCACTGCGCGCTGCTCTATGTCTGTGTCATCGGAGGAGCAGCGAGCATATTTACTTTTTTTGGCGCA
>CAYQRG010000196.1:0-3840 GCA_964419645.1 uncultured Eubacterium sp. | reverse complement strand
ATACAAAGAAATAATCTCCAAAAATATTAAATATTCCGCCAATTAAAACTGCTGCTGTTGCCAGCCCGGGAGCGTCATCATTTCGCAAAAATGCCGCCAGCATTTGATTAAACAGAAAGGCGGGAACTACAAATTTAATCGGAACAAGATATTCTTTTGCCAAAGGCAGCAAAGTTTCCTCTGCGCCAAAAAGCGTCAGCATTTCTGTATCAAAAAACAGGATAGCGCCCCAGCAAACTGCCGCAAGGAAAATAGTGCCTATCAATGCTGCTGAAAAATATTCATTTTGCTCTTTTGTTTTGCCTTTTCCCTTTGCACTCGCAAGCAGCACGGAACCGCCGATCCCTGTTAAAAGCCCCAGACTGTATATGATATTCCAGATTGGAGCTACAACTGCAAGCGAAGCCGTGCCGTCCGGTCCCTGATACTGCCCCACCATTGCCATATCCACGATACCATAAATGGAACTGATCAATGCGCTCCCAAAAGCCGCCGTTAAATATTTAAAATAAATACGCCTGACATTTCCGGATAATAAATCCATTTTCTCATCTCCTTTAAAAATCAAATAGGGAGGGGAAGCGCATGCATTAAAAAAGAGCCGGTAAGAAAGCAGGCGTCCCAGCCTGTTACCTTATCCAGCTCATCATTTCCAAACGAATGACTCACCCTCCGAGTAAGCAATTGGAATAATAGCAAAATAGATGAAGATTGTCAAGCATATTTAAATATTTATTTTAGTTCAGTTTCAGATCCCGTTTATCGCCTCTGTCTCAAATTCTCATCACCTGACAGCAGACTCAAGAGCCCGCTCCTTGTTTCTTCATTAAATCTTTGTTCTCTCCTGCAACATATTCCGAAGTATCCACCGGCATATTCTGCTTTTTCAGGGAATGCTCCGCCAGCCGCTTCACTATGTAATAAAGCGTGGCAAACAGCGGCACACCAATGATCATTCCAAGAAAACCAAGCAGTTTTCCAAAGAGCAGCGTAGCTACCGTCACATAAAGCGCAGAGAGCCCTGTGGAATTTCCAAGGATACGGGGACCAATGATATTTCCGTCCACCTGCTGCAGCACCACAATAAAAACCAGGAAAGCAATACATTTTGAAGGAGAAACCAACAGAATTAAAAATATGCTGGGAATTGCCCCGATAAAAGGTCCAAACATGGGAATAATATTCGTTACGCCCACAATCACACTGATCAACATTGTATAAGGCATTTTCATAATACTCAGACAAATAAAGCAAATAATCCCGATAATCAGGGAATCCAGCAGCTTACCGGAAATAAACCCACTGAAAATCCGGTTTGACTGGCACAGGGCATCTGAAACGGCATGGTTGACGCGTGGATTTTTACTCACCGCATAGAACAACTTCTTACATTGTGCCAGATAGCGTTCCCAATCCAACAGCAAATAAATGGTGACAACAATCGATACTATTACATTGACCATTGTGGAGCCAACAGACAGCACAGAGCTTGCAACAGTGGAAACCGTAGAAAACAGATTTGTCTTAACCCATGACAACAGGGAAGTTTCAACGGATTCTACCATCTGCATAACGGTTGCTGCCGCATCGTCATCCGATTCCAAATAAGCGCTTAATCGTTCAAGCTGGGTTTCCAAAAGTCCGGGCAGATCTTTTACAAGGCTGCTGACACTCTCCACCAGTCCCGGCAGAATGAAAGCACAGCACAGTCCCAACACACAGAATGCCAATATTATCGTAAGCAAAACAGAAAACAGCCTTGCAAAACGTGATATCTTCATCTTTCTAAGCATCTCCTCCAGGCGCCTTGCAAGCGGGCGCAGCAGATAAGCAAGCGCAATTCCAACCACAACCGGTTGGAGCGCCGATACGACCACCCCAAAGAAAGCTTTTATTTCCTGAATGCGAAACAATATAAAGAAAAAAATAATCGTTGCGGAAAGGCTTGCGAAAATGGTAATTCCCAATTTCAGATATTGCTTTTTTTCTGATTTCATCGTATTTTCCTCCGTTACATCAATTGAGTACTAATTTTTCACTCATTAATACCCATCTTAAAATTTTTGGTGTCCGGTAGACCAGTCATGCTTTTACAGCAGCCATGCCAAAGAAATTTTCGTATTTTTCATAAATTCAAGGATTCTCCTTGTAAATACAGAGTTCAAATGGTATGATATGTTATATACTTACTTTAGGAGAGTGTAAAAATGAACGAACGCTGCATATCAAAAGAATGTTTGAACACAACGGGTTTCAGCTATACCTTATCCCTTATCAACGGAAAATACAAAATGACGATTCTCTATACCCTTATGGAATTTGGCATCGTCCGTTTTAATGAGATGAAAAAATATATCGGTGAAATTTCTTATAAAACGCTTAGTTCTACTCTAAAAGAATTAGAAGCAGACCAGTTAGTACATAGAAAAGAGTACCCACAGATTCCTCCAAAAGTGGAATACAGTCTTACAGAACGGGGCAAATCCCTGATTCCCATATTAGATGCAATGTGTGAGTGGGGTGAGCAGAACAGGATATAGCATTTTTAATCCTCTCCTTTTTGAATACCATACCGATAAAATACAACTACAAAGCCATCACCCAATGTATCAACCCTACTGCTTCTCAGTATATTCCATTATCGGAACAAAAGCAATTAACCATTTAACGTCCAATTTCTTCCGTAGACAAATGCGTCTCAAATGCCGCATAGCATTGACGGCAGAATGAAAAAAATGTTACAATATCTAATAAAAAAATCTGGAGGTGTTATATATGGATGCATATGAAAAAGCTGCAAGGATTGATACCTTAGACAATGCATTCTTGAACGAATTGGTAGAATATACCGGATATGGAAGCAGGGGAACGCTGAATATGGTTGTTGCCATACTGGTAACTTTCAAAGACAGGATTCAAAGAGGAGACAAAATCAAATTAGAAAAAACCGGTGATTATCTTACCTTAGATTCCTTTGAAAAACTGATCGAAGAAGAATTTACAACTTATATCACCAAAGCAGTGTTTAAAGAGAAGGTTCTTGCACACAAAGTTTTCTTCAATGTAGAAAATTCAGAATCCGGTTTAGACCTTGTATATTCCGGTTCCAAGGAAAACAAGCTGTTTCGGTGGATTGCCGATATCGATGAGGAATATTCATTATTGGAACTCATTCCCACAAGCGTGGTATACATAAGAAACAGCCAGACAAGGCAGCTAACACCTTTTATCTCTGAAAAAGGAAATCATTATATCTATTCTGAAGAAGAAGGCAAAATCAAAGAAATTATGTAACCACACATCTTTTATATGAAAATGGCATCATCTGGTATCTCATAGCAGACGATGCCGTTTTTCATATTTTTACCACGACTGAGAGGTCTGCAATGCATCTATGGTCTGCCTCAGTTAATCTCCCATATCAATGGCGCGAGCTTTTTTACTTTCGATATTTTTACTGATATCATACAATTCCCATCGAAAAACATTTGTTAATTTCTCCCACTCTTTTCTCCTACTCTACATGGAATGGATAGCGTGATTCACAGTGCCCGCATTTCGTGCAGGCATCCGCATGGAGGGGAGGCATATCTATCCCGCAGCATTCAAATATCCCTTCAACCGCCGAAAGATATTCTTCCGACCGGCCCGCTTTCCGTATCTTTTTTAAATATTTTTCCGCATTCGAAAATCTATTACCAAGATAAGACCAGACCTCTTTCATTTTAAAAAGCGTATCCTTGTCACTGCCAAGAGCCTCCCGGTAAGCCGCATACAACATATCATGATATCGCTTTAGTTCTTCTCTGGAAATCTTCTCCCCGGTCCTGATCTCCCGAA
>CAYQRG010000195.1:0-3853 GCA_964419645.1 uncultured Eubacterium sp. | reverse complement strand
AGAAAGAAATATTCCAATTCGCGTAGGTGTGAACAGCGGATCTCTGGAAAAAGAACTGGTAGAAAAATACCATGGCGTAACAGCAGAAGGCATTGTAGAAAGCGCTATGGATAAAGTGGGCATGATTGAGGAAATGGGATATGACAATCTTGTGATCAGCATCAAATCTTCAGATGTGCTGATGTGTGTAAGAGCGCATGAATTGATTGCAGAAAAGACAAAATATCCTCTGCATGTAGGGATTACAGAGGCCGGAACGATTATCAGCGGCAATATCAAATCTTCCATAGGGCTGGGATTAATCTTACATCAAGGTATCGGAGATACAATTCGAGTTTCCCTGACAGGAGATCCTTTAGAAGAGATCAAGTCCGCAAAACTGATTCTGCGAACCCTTGGACTGCGAAAGGGAGGCATTGAAGTGGTGTCCTGTCCGACCTGCGGCAGAACCAGGATCAATCTGATCGAACTTGCCAATCAGGTGGAAAATATGGTAGCAGATATTCCTCTGGATATCAAAGTAGCCGTCATGGGCTGTGTGGTAAACGGACCCGGAGAGGCAAAAGAGGCGGATATCGGAATTGCAGGAGGAATCGGAGAAGGGCTGATCATCAAACACGGAGAAGTATACAAAAAGGTTCCGGAGGAGAATCTGATATCGGAATTGCTGCAGGAATTGCTGCATTGGGGTGAGTAATATGGCAAAGGCTTTTTTTGAAGTGTTTCCAACTTTAACGGTAAATGATGAAATGAAAAAACTTCTGTCTGAAATGGAGATTACAAAAGTAAGTGCGAATCGTAGTAAGACATCGATTCGCATTTATCTTTTTGGAACTCATTTGATGCAGAAGACACAGGTGTTTTTTCTGGAAAAAGAGATTGCAAGACAGCTGTTTTACGGACAGCAAATGGACATCAAGATCATAGAAAAATACCGGCTTTCCGGCCAGTATACGGCAAAACGTCTTATGGATGTTTATGAAAACAGCATTGCATGTGAGCTTAAAAATTACAGTCTGCTTCTTTATAATATCTATCGGAAAGCAGAGATTGCATTCCCGGAGGAAAGCCGGATGTCTCTGGTTTTGGAAGATACTCTGGTGGCAAAAGAGCATGCAAAAGAATTGCTTGAGATTTTGGAAAAAATCATTTGTGAACGATGTGGGCTGGATTGCAGGATTGCATTGTCTTTTGGGGAAAAGAGTGAAAACGGAAAAATCCGGAAAGCAGATTTTGTCATTGAACAGGAAGTTCAAAATGTGATCCGCCTGTCGAAAATGGCAAAAGAAAAGACAGAACCTTCTCCAAAGACGCAGATGCCTCCAAAAGAAATCCAAAAGTCCCAGGAAGAACCCAAACGAAGCATGAAAAAAATCCCGGACAGAAAATCGTTTTCTTCCGGGAATCCGGATGTTATTTATGGCAGGGATTTTGAAGACGAATGTATTGACATTGAAAAGATTACAGGAGAAATCGGGGAAGTCGTAATTCGAGGGCAGGTATTGGATGTAGAGACAAGGGAAATCCGCAATGAAAAAACCATTATTATTTTTCCTATTACAGATTTTACCGATACGATTGTATTGAAGATTTTTACCAAGAACGAATCACGTGACGAACTGCTTTCCCAGATTCAAAAAGGCGTTTTCTTAAAAATCAGAGGCGTTACCACAATTGACAAATTTGATAGCGAGCTGACGATCGGTTCGATCTATGGAATTAAAAAGATTTCAGATTTTCGGACTGCGAGAATGGATTATAGTCCCACAAAGCGGGTGGAGCTGCACTGCCATACGAAAATGAGTGACATGGACGGCGTGTCGGATGTGAAGGACATTATAAAACGGGCGATAAAATGGGGACATAAGGCGATTGCAATTACCGACCATGGAAATGTACAGTCTTTTCCTGATGCAAATCATGCGGTGCCAAAGGATAGTGACTTTAAAGTCATTTACGGCGTAGAGGCATACCTGGTAGATGATTTGAAATCTTTTGTGGAAAATCCCAAGGGACAGAGCCTTTCCGATACTTATGTTGTATTTGATATTGAGACAACCGGTTTTAATCCAAGGAGCAACAAGATCATAGAGATCGGAGCCGTAAAAGTAGAAAATCATGTGATCACAGACCGTTTTTCCACTTTTGTCAATCCGAGAGTGCCGATTCCTTTTGAAATTGAACAACTGACCAGTATCAATGATGCCATGGTTATGGAGGCAAAGGGGATAGAAGAAGTGCTGCCAGAATTTATGGAATTCTGTCAGGATGCCGTTATGGTGGCACATAATGCGGATTTTGACATGAGTTTTATTAAATACAATTTAAAACTCCTGGGGATAGAGAAAGCGTTTACCATTATAGATACAGTGGGGCTGGCCAGAAATCTTCTGCCGGCATTGAACCGTTTTAAGTTAGATACAGTGGCAAAAGCCCTTGGTATTTCTCTGGAACATCATCACCGGGCAGTAGATGATGCGGAATGTACGGCAGAGATTTTCTTGAAATTTGGCAAAATGCTTATGGACAGAGGGATTGAGAATTTGGACAAGTTGGGAGACTTAAGTGTTTCCACGCCGGAAACGATTGGAAAAATGCCTACGTATCACGCAATCATTCTGGCAACAAATGATATAGGCCGGGTGAATCTTTACCGGTTGATTTCCATGTCCCACCTGACGTATTTTAATAAACGCCCCAGAATCCCAAAGACGGAATATCTAAAATGCAAAGAAGGGCTTATCATTGGTTCTGCTTGTGAGGCCGGAGAATTGTATCAAGCTCTTTTGAACGGGAGGCCGGAGGAAGAAATTATACGGCTGGTGAAATTTTACGATTATCTGGAAATTCAGCCTTTGGGCAATAATCAGTTTATGCTTTCGGAAGAAAAATATCCGGTGGAGAAGATCGAAGATCTGCAGGATTTAAACCGCAGGATCGTAGATCTGGGAGAACAGTTTCAAAAACCTGTGGCAGCCACCTGTGATGTGCATTTTTTGAATCCGGAAGATGAAGTTTACCGTCGGATCATTATGGCCGGAAAGGGCTTTAAAGATGCGGACAACCAGGCGCCGTTGTTCCTTCGCACTACGGAGGAAATGTTAAAAGAATTTGAATATCTGGGAGCGGAAAAAGCAGAAGAAGTCGTGATTACAAATCCAAATAAGATTGCGGATCTATGTGAAAAAATCTCTCCGGTGCGACCGGATAAATGTCCGCCTGTTATTGAAAATTCCGATCAGCTCCTTCGGGATATCTGCCACAACAAAGCCCATGAAATGTATGGAGACAAGTTACCTCCGATTGTAGAGGAGCGGTTGGAACGGGAATTAAATTCCATTATATCCAACGGATACGCCGTTATGTATATCATTGCCCAGAAACTGGTGTGGAAGTCCAACGAAGACGGTTATCTGGTGGGTTCTAGGGGTTCGGTAGGATCTTCCTTTGTGGCAACAATGTCCGGAATTACGGAAGTCAATCCCCTGCAGGCCCATTATCTTTGTCCTAATTGTCATTACAGTGATTTTGACTCCCCGGAAGTAAAAGAATTTTCCGGGCGGGGCGGGTGTGATATGCCGGATAAAACATGTCCTGTTTGTGGAAAACCTCTGGCAAAAGAAGGTTTTGACATACCTTTTGAAACCTTTCTCGGGTTCAAGGGAAATAAGGAACCGGATATTGATCTGAATTTTTCCGGGGAATATCAGAGTAAGGCCCATGCCTATACAGAAGTTATTTTCGGTTACGGACAGACCTACCGCGCCGGAACCATTGGAACACTGGCGGATAAGACGGCTTTCGGATACATTAAGAATTATTACGAAGAAAGAGGAATCCACAAACGGAATTG
>CAYQRG010000194.1:2385-3856 GCA_964419645.1 uncultured Eubacterium sp. | reverse complement strand
TTTGGCAGTTGACACGTGACAGGGAACTATATCCATTGAGATTTTCAAAGAACTTCCGCTTGTAGAATATATCCTGGTTCCCATAGGAGGCGGCGGACTTGCCACAGGAGTTTCCGCTTTGGCCAAGCTGTTAAATCCCAAGATTAAAGTGATCGGGGTAGAGCCTGCCGGTGCAAGCTGTATGAAAGCATCCTTTGAGGCCGGGAAAATAGTCACGCTTCCGGATGTCAATACGATTGCAGACGGTACGGCAGTGAAAACGCCGGGGGAAACGATTTTTCCTTATATTAAGAAGAATCTGGATGATATTCTGACCATAGAAGACAATGAACTTGTAGTAGCCTTTCTGGATATGGTGGAAAATCATAAAATTGTAGTGGAAAATTCCGGCCTGCTTACCGTTGCAGCTTTAAAGCACCTGAATGTAAAAGGAAAACGCATTGTGTCCATTTTAAGCGGCGGAAATATGGATGTGATTACGATGTCCTCTGTGGTACAGCAGGGACTGATTTTAAGAGACCGGATTTTTACCGTGTCCATACTGCTGCCGGATAAACCGGGCGAGCTGACAAAGGTAGCGGATACCATTGCGAAAGAGCAGGGCAATGTTATTAAACTGGAACACAACCAGTTTGTCAGCATCAACCGGAATGCAGCGGTGGAACTTAGGATCACCATGGAATGTTTTGGAACAGAGCACAAAAGGCAGATTATAAAGGCATTGGAAAAAGCTCAGTTTAAGCCAAAGCAGGTGCGGACAAGCCTCTAAAAAATGAACGCTGCTGCCCATTTTTTCTCCTGAAATTTACGACTTGAATCGACAGAATAGGCAATAAAAACAGAAGATTCTGCAAATTATATTTGGATAATCGACACAGTTGTGTTGTAAGATGCGGTATGTGTCGAATACTGCGATGAAATGTATTTGATTCAAAAGAGCGTGATGCTTATAATACAAATAGTCCAGGTTTTAGCCATAAGCTTTTGGAAAGATTTGTGGAAATTGACCGAATAAAATGTTTCAGGAGGAGAAATTGAAATGGGTAAATTAAATGTGGCAATTGCAGACGATAATGAAAGAATGCTGCGGTTATTAGGTGATATTATCCGTACAGATGAAGAGTTAGAAGTGGTGGGTACAGCGAAAGATGGAGAAGAGGCCTGGAAAATGATAAAAGAGAAAAAACCGGATGTAGTTCTTTTGGATGTTATCATGCCGAAATTAGACGGATTGGGTGTTTTGGACAAAGTCAATCATGATACATCCATAACAAAGCATCCTTCTTTTATCATGATCAGCGCGATTGGAAATGAGCAAATAACAGAAGACGCCTTTTCTTATGGGGCGAATTATTATATTATGAAACCTTTTGACAATGATATGGTCATCAAGCAGATCAAACAGGCAAAAAAGATGTCGGAATCTACCAAAAGTGTTGAAACGCGTAAGATAGGGGCTTATGAAAAATTT
>CAYQRG010000194.1:900-2375 GCA_964419645.1 uncultured Eubacterium sp. | reverse complement strand
ACAGGAAGAACAGTCACCGGGAAATCTGGAAAAGAAAGTTACGAATATCATCCATGAGATCGGAGTGCCTGCCCATATCAAAGGATACCAGTATTTGAGAGAAGCGATTATGATGTCTGTGGATGACATTGAAATGTTAAATTCTATTACCAAAATTCTTTATCCCACAATTGCCAAGAAATATCAGACAACACCCAGCAGAGTGGAAAGGGCGATACGTCATGCCATTGAAGTGGCCTGGAGCAGAGGCAAAATGGATACAATTGATGATCTGTTTGGATATACCATCAACAATGGAAAGGGCAAGCCGACGAATTCAGAATTTGTAGCATTGATCGCAGATAAAATACGTCTGGATTATAAGCACAACGGATCGTTTTAGGACTTTTTATTGTTGAAAAAATAGAGTATAATAGATCTAACATAAATATGGGAGGTCTATATGAAATGAAAAAAATACTTTTCGCATCTTCGGAGGCAGTTCCTTTTATAAAAACAGGAGGACTTGCAGATGTTGTGGGATCATTACCGAAATATTTTGATCATAAGGAATATGATGTAAGGGTAATCCTGCCGAAATATGCGTGTATGGATGGAAAGTTTTTAGGGGATTTGAAACCAGTTACCAGTTTCTATACGGAACTGGGGTGGAGAAAGCAATACACAGGCATTTTAGAGGCAAAAGCTGACGGAATACAGTATTATTTTATTGACAATGAATTTTATTTTGCAGGAGATCAGCCTTATGGCGAGATTTATCAGGATGTTGAGAAATTTGCATTTTTTTCAAAAGCAGTGTTAGAAGCTCTGGAATACATGGATTTTTTGCCGGATGTGATACACTGCAATGACTGGCAGACCGGGCTGATACCGGTGTTTTTGGAAAAATTATATCGAGGCAGAGAGAATTACAGGGAAATTCGCACAGTATTTTCCATTCACAATATCCGTTTCCAGGGCAGGTGGAAAATACCTGAAGTAAAAGACGTTACGGGACTTCCCGATGATGTTTTTACGGCAGAGGGACTGGAAAGCTATGGAGAATCCAATTATTTAAAGGGCGGCATTGTCTATGCAGATGCCGTGACCACCGTCAGTAAATCCTACGCAATGGAAATTATGACGCCGGAAGGCGGAGAAGGCTTAGACGGCGTGCTGCGCCGCTATAGTTTTAAGTTGTTCGGTATTTTGAACGGTTTGGATTATGAGATCTATTATCCCGGCAAAGACCCCTATATTTCGTCTCAGTTTAGTACTGAAGATGTTGTATCAAAGAAAAGATGCAATAAAGAAAAATTGCAAGAGATATCCTGGCTGCCCAAAGAGCCGGATACGTTCCTGATCGGAATGGTATCCCGAATGTCTGACCAAAAGGGATTTGATCTGGTCGCTTATATTCTGGATGAATTTCTTTCCACAGAAAACGTGCAGTTCGTTGTACTGGGAACCGGAGAAGATCGTTATGAGAATATGTT
>CAYQRG010000194.1:0-890 GCA_964419645.1 uncultured Eubacterium sp. | reverse complement strand
TATGTTCCGTTATTTTGCCGATAAATATCCGGATAAGATGTCTGCCTATATCGGCTATTCGGAAGATAGGGCGCATTTGATTTATGCAGGGGCAGATGCCTTTTTGATGCCGTCGCTGTTTGAACCCTGCGGACTGAGCCAGCTAATTAGTTTAAGATACGGTACAGTGCCAATTGTCAGAGAGACTGGTGGTTTAAAAGACACCGTAGAGCCTTACAATAAATTTACCCAGGAAGGCTGGGGATTTTCCTTTGCCAATTACAATGCCCATGAAATGGCAGGCGTTATGCGAATGGCAAAGGAACTGTATGAGACAGAAAAGTCCCATTGGCAGGAGCTGATCCTTCGGGGGATGGAACAGAATTTTTCTTGGGAAAGTTCTGTAAAAGAATATGAAAGGCTCTACGAAAGTATTTGCCAGCTTACAAAGTGATAAATCCGGATGTCCGCTCAAAGATATATACGTGGTCAGAAAGAATTTCCTCTTTTGGAACCTGAGAGGCGTTGACATCCTGAATGATGAGATTTAGATTGGAGATATCGTCTGAGTCACTTTCTTTGGGAAGAAGTAAAACCTCGTGGATGCTGCTGGGCAGGATATAAAGATCACGGTGTATAGAGTCGGCAAAATAAGACACCACATCCGGATAGAGAAGGGCAGATGCGCCATAGAGTTTTTCTGTATTAGACAGCACATACATGGAAGGAAGCGCAGTTGATATAGCTGCCTTCGAGGGCAGAAAACAGAATTCAGGACATAATTTTTTTAAAGTATCCTCCATACCTGCTATTTCATGCGGCAGCAGTATGGGGGTGTTTTTTATGGCCAGTTCATAGAGCGCGTCGGCAGTAATCTTCCAGATGCCCAGATGGTGATTGTGGACCAGGAT
>CAYQRG010000193.1:0-3873 GCA_964419645.1 uncultured Eubacterium sp. | reverse complement strand
ATAGGGAATGATGATAACCGCATCTCCCCAAGCGCAGGAACCGTCATAAGCCTCATCGAATTTATTCTTCGAAGGGCTTCTGCGGGGTGCAAAATTGTAGACCCTGCCGTCCTCATACTGGTCTACCTTCATCTCGTCCAGCCACCGTCTAAATACCGGATAACCGTCCATTAACGTAATACCAGTATCTACGAACACCCCTGCATCTCCAGCCCATCCGCTTCTCTCCCTCTGCGGACAGTCCATGGGGATATCTACAAAGTTGGATTTCTGACTCCAGACAGTATTTTGTACCAGCCTATTTACCAGTTCATTATCACAGGTAAATTCTGCTGTCTGCCGCATGTCAGAGTATACCGCATGTGCCGTGAACTCACTCCCGTCAATCTCTATATCTGTCTCCACCTTGACCATTTGGAAGCCAAATATGCACAGATTAGGGCAATAAATGTTTTCCCCTTCTTTACAGGTGTATTCTATGACCTGATGCAGTTCTTCTTTTCTTCCGATAGTTTTTAGGTTCTCATCGGAAAAATTGCCGTCCGTATCCAGATATTCTCCATGTGTCATTTTAATTTTCTGTCCTGCCTTTGCCCGAAGCCGGAAAGAAACATAGCCGGACATATTCTGCCCAAAGTCCAGAACCTTCCCGCCATCCGGCGTCTTTATCAGTTTTGCCTTGAATTGCTCCTTCTCCAGAACCGGAACGGAATTGGTGCAGAGCATGGTATCACATCCGAGCTTCTCAACCTTCACAGGATGGAAAGCGGTGGGTGTCTTCCTTGCATCCACTTTTTCTCCCAACTGGATATCGTTGAAATAGACAGGACCATCTTGTGCCGCCTGCCAGTTTTCATCAGTCATAACGATTATCTTTTTATCAACTTCCATCTGCATCCAGAAAGCAAGTATCTTTCCGAATACATTTCTGGTTCCTGTATTTCCGTTGCACCCTCTATACCAGCCATCACCCAGAATAACTTCTATCTTATTCTTTCCATTAATCAGATACCCTGTGATATCAAAGGTCTGGTATGGCATACGGAACCAATACTCGCTGCTTCCCGGACTTAAGACATTACCCGTTATACGCTTTCCATTAATACACAGACTGTACACGCCATGGGCGGAAGCATATACCCGTGCATTCGCTTTGATTAAACCGTCACTCTCTGTTTCTCCTGCAGCTTTGGTATCTTGAAAATCGAATTTCTTTACAAGATAAGAGGCAGGCTGTCTTTCCTCCGAATTGACCTCTGCTATTTCAGGACAGATCCACACAGCTTTAAAATCGGATTTTTCCAAAAAAGCGTACTCGAAATAAGCACTCTCGCTCTCCTCACCCTGAACATCATTTTCATCCCAGACGTTTACGTTCCAGACAATTCTGTCACGGCTCCTTGTCGATCCCTCATATCTTACCTGCATCCCAGAACCTGCCACTTTTCCTGTAGACCATATCTCCTCGCCCTCACAAAATGCCGTTATCTGATATGCACTCTGGGTGATTCCTCCAATGACATTCCATGACAAAACAGGCTGTCTGATGTCAATTCCTAATGGATTTTTCATATGTGCCGTCATTAAATTAATTGCTTTCATAATTTCCGCCTTTCCGGATATACTCCTGTTTTCTCGTTCTGCTTTCCAATCCTTTGCATTCCATAATTATAAATTACTTGAAATTCAGGAGAAATCATAGTACTATAAGTGACAGATAATTATCTTTAAGTGACATTCTATCTCAAAGCATGGAGAACTGTTTATGGCAAACGCAGACGAACGGTTACATTGCTTTTCCATTACCAAATTGGAAAGAGCGTTAAAACATTACTATGAACTAGGAAAGATAGAGCCATCTCATGTGCTGGCACCGGAAGAAATGAGCAGATACATGTCATGGATGATGATGCAGCACGAGAAAAATCCTCTTCTTGATATATCTTTTAACGACATTCCCTCCCTTCTCAACAGCACTGAGGTTGTTTCCATCAGCAGGAAACTGACTGGACAAAAGGCGAACTTAGATACCCGAAACAGGCTCTTCTCCCTGCTTGAGACACCTATGGAATCAAAATTTTTCGAGTATCAGCAGGATATCACAGCAGGACGTTTTTTCCGCTATCTTCCTGCCTATTGGAATGCGGATGAACATTTCCTGATCTACTATGTTTTTGTCGGGGAAATGCTGGTTATGTTTGAACAAGAAACTCTTACTCTGAAAGCCGGTTCCGTACTTTTTATCCCACCCGGCACCAAGAAAGCCTGTACCTGTCCAAGCGATGACGCAAATGCATTCTTTTTTATGATCCGCCAGAGTACTTTCGCACAGGTATTCTGGGCACACCTGTCCGCGCAGAACCTTATGTCCTTTTTCTTCAAACGAGCTTTGTCTGGGGAACATAGCACCTCTTACATGCTGTTCGACACAGGATGTGATACAGCCTTGGAATCCCTGCTCTATACCATTTTCAAAGAATACAACCGCAACGGGGTATACAGTGCACAGATTGTAAATTCTCTGATGAGCACCTTTTTCCTGTTTCTGCTTCAAGGATATGAAAATACTGCCAAAATATCACGGTATAACAGCTTCCACTGGAATAATCAATTTGCCGATATCCTGCGCTATCTGGAAACACATTATGAAACGCTGACAGTAGAGGAATTGGCGAAGCAGTTCGGGTACAGCGCGCGCCAGATTATCCGCATCATCCATTCCGTAACAGGTAAGAGTTTTTCCCAAATTCAGACAGAACTCCGAATGCAAAAGGCAGCCAGGATGCTTACATCCCAAACTGCCTCTATGGAAGATATATCTGCAGAAACCGGCTTTTCAAACTTAAGCAGCTTTTACCGCGCCTTTAGAAAATATTACAACTGTACGCCGAAAGAATATGCCGCATCACATGTATTTTCCCAACAACATATAACTGAAATATAATAATCTGCACTCTCTCCAATACCTTTTTACTACCTTAGTTTTCCGAATTCACAATGTCACATCTGCCAGTGCTTCTTCAATAGTATGCACTAAAAACCCTATTCCCTGTCTGCTTTTCTCTTTTCCTCTCAGAATTTTCCATCTTATTTCGATTCACTATATAATGCCACTCCGGACTACTCTTTTCTTTTTTATTATTTTTCTATATATTACGGGTCAATAATACAAGTTGCCAATGACTTTCCCAAAAGAAGTATTTCCGCTGCTTTACCCTGCATCCTGAAATTAACTGGAAGGACTTCGCTGCTTTTATTCAGAAGGATTATAACAATTTTATTCTCCGGTGTATGATATGCAGCTACATCGATCTGCTCTGTGTATTTTGTAGCTGCAATCCTGACAGAACCGGGAATAATGTTATGCGCAAAATGATAATATTGCTTTTGAGTCCTCTGGGGCATCAGTTCCCCGGTTTTCGTATTATATAAAAACGGTGCATGACAATAATTTCCCACATAGTTCGGACCACCTTTTTCATCCAGCAAAAGATTCCAATCATAAAATGCGCACATCCCGTGATTCAAGTCTCCGATAATCTCATGGCATAATTTATTGGTAATGTTCTCAATATTCTTTTCATCAAACAGACGATATTCCAGGCAGCTCTCCGACATAATCATCTTTACATCCGGATAATGCTGATGCACCAGTTCCATTGCCTCAAAATGATCGCCACTGTACCAGTGAAACGCCGCGCCCGTTACCATATGGCGGGTACTGTCATCCACTATATCCCTGACACGCTCATAGATTCTCTCTTTATTATGGTCCCAGATAAAGATTTCAATATCTTCATATCCATGAGCCGCCATAGCCTGATACATGAAATCTCTGAGAAACACTTTCTCTTCTTCCGCACTGACCAGACA
>CAYQRG010000192.1:0-3873 GCA_964419645.1 uncultured Eubacterium sp. | reverse complement strand
GGCTCCTGAGCCGTGAATAGTAACGTATCATAAATATTTCGTGACAAAAAGCAGATAATTGATTACAAATAAGCTTAAGAATGTATAGGTAAAAAGTCGATATTTCTACTATATCGGCTTTTTATCATGCATCGAAAATTTGTGAAAAGCATCACGAAGGGGCGACTGGAGGAATTATGTTAAAAATAGCAGTTTGTGATGATGACGAATGGATTCGGAAGTATTTGAAATCAATGATAAAGCAGGAGATTGGCATGGAAGCAGAGCTTTATACAACAGGAGAAGAACTTTTGGCATGCCAGGAGATATATGATATTTTATTTCTGGATATCTGTCTGGCAGATCATGAAAAGACAGGACAGAAAAACGGAATGGAAACAGCCAGAGAAATTCATAACAGGTCCAAAACTCTGATTGTTTTTATCACAGCAATGCCGGATTACGTGTATGAGGCCTATGATGTGGAGGCATTTCACTATCTGCTGAAACCGTTTGATGAAAAAAAGCTTTGCGAAGTCATTCATCGGGCAGCTGAAAAAGCAGAAGGAAGAAAATCAAGAGAGCCTCTTTTGATTAAAACAAATGGAAAATTTCTTCGGATTCCCATAGAAACGATTTACTATGGAGAAAATGAGGGAAGAAAAATTTCCCTGCACACAAAAAACGGCATGTTTTCCTATTATGAAAAGATGGAAGAGCTAGAGCAGAAACTGGGAGATGATTTTTTTCGCTCCCATCGGGGATATCTGGTGCATTTACAGGAGGTAGCAGCTTATGACCGTACAAGCATTACCTTAAAATGTGGGGATACCGTATTTTTGGCAAAGCAGAAATATAACGATTTTGTTGCGGCATATATGAACTATCTTACAAAGTAAAAGTGTGGGAAGAGAAATGAAAGAAATCATTTATGTTTGTATGGACTTGATAGAATATGCCATTTTGGGATTTTTGCTGGCATATCTTTTAAAGGGAATGATACAGGAGCGTTTTTTGTGGAACGGACATAGGAATCTGACATCCTTACTCCTGTGTCTGCAATTTGTAATCATCCGTCTGACGGTGTCCTGGGCGCCATGGGTTAAGCAGATCATCTACGGGAAAGACAGGTATATGGTTAGCAGCAGGCAGAGCATTATCCCGGTGGCAGTCAGCATGATCGGTACGCTTTTCATGGGAATGATTTTATATAAGGGAAACCGGATGAAACTGCTGTCGCTGGTAACGGCATTTTATGCCCTGCTTCAGTTGATTCAGTTTGCGTATTATCCCCTTGCAATGAAAAGCATAGGCAAAGTTGTGGATCATTATAATTTCCTCCTGTTGGAAAAAGAGACAATGACAGTTGAGCAGTACCAAACAGTTATTGGAAAAGTAGAATTTGTCTGGAACGGCATTCTGACAATCGCTGCTATTTTTTTTACATGGATCTGTGTGGAAAAGTATAAGAAATATCTGCTGTATGGAGGAAATGAAAGACAGGGAAAGTATTATGAAACCTTTGACAGGTCAAAAGAAGCAGGACAGCTTTTTGTACCGGCGCTTTTAGGGCTTGTATTTACGGTTATGCTGAGATGCATCCTGTTTTATTATGAGAAAGAAGTGTTCAATCTTGTAGATGAATATCCGGAGCTGAATATTATTATCCCTGTATTATCACTGCTTTGCATTATTTTGATTTTGTTGAGTGTAAAAATATTAGGGGAAGTAGAGGAAGAGAGGGAAAAAAGACGTCAGGCAGAACTGTATCAAAGCCGGGTAAAAGATTTGGAAGACCATGTGAGGGATATGGAAAGCGTTTCGATCCAGATTCGGGGGATGAAACATGATATGAAAAATTATATTGCGGATATCAACGTATTGCTGGCGCAAATGGCATCGGGGGATGAGAAAGCCAAAGAAGAAGTTCGCCATTATATCGATTCTATACAGGCATCCCTGCAGGAACTGGATTTTATATACCAGACGAAAAATCCGGTCACAGATGTGATCTTGGGCAGATATGTCCGTCTTGCCAGACAAAAAAATATTACATTTTCCAGTGATTTTATTTATCCCCAAAAGCTTGGGATTGACGTGTTTGATTTAAGCGTTATTTTGAATAACGGCTTAGAAAATGCCTTTGAGGCTTGTGAAAAAGAAACGGAAAGAGCATTCGTTTCTTTGAATGCAAAGCAGAAAGGAAATATGCTTTTGCTTACGATGGAAAACAGCTTTAGCGGAATGCTGAAATGGGAGGAGGAATTTCCTTCCTCTGTAAAATCCGGCAGCAATCATGGATTTGGATTGAAAAATATAAAAAGCTGTGTGGAAAAATATTATGGAAAGATATCCGTGCAGGTAAAAGAAAATAAATTTTGCCTTACGGTCATGCTTCAAGGCAAAGAGAGATTTGATGACACAAATTGATGCATTGGTTACAAAAGAGTAGAAACCGCAGGACAAATCACCGATACTTATAGTGAGACATAAATTTACATGATTACAGGAGGGATTATATGCGTATTACAAATCAAATGATGGCCAGAACTGCAGCAAAAACAGGTATTCCTCTGCAGCAAAATACTTTATTGGATATCATGAACAAGCAATCAAATTCTGTGGGAAATATGGCTTCCCCTACAGGGAACACAAATTCCTTTTTGCAGAAGTTGAACAGTAAAAGCAGCGCACAGTTAAAAGAGTCGGCAGAAAAGTTAAGCGACTATGCAGAAAAATTGTCTGATGACGGAAAAGATTCTCTGTTTGCAAAGGCAGAAGCATCAGGAGATACTTCAGAACTGGTTGCGCACATTACAAGCATGGTAGAGCAGTACAACAAAACATTAAAAGATCTGGGCAGTTCCGATTCCGCTTTGAATAAATTTTATGGACAGGAATTAAAAAATTATGCGTCAGATCATTCATCTGCATTGCAGGCAGTGGGCGTTACCAGAAACAGAGACGGCAGTTTAAGCATCCAGAAAGATGCACTGAAAGCAGCAGACATTGATAGTTTAAAAGCAGCCTTTGGCAGTTCATCCGGATTTTCCGATAAAGTCGGCTATGTGGCAGGAAGAACAGCAGAAAATGCATACGCTGCATCTGCCAGCATTTTGGGCGGCTACGACAAAAACGGAACGGACTATTGGAATTCTTTTGCAAAGAATATGTATAATTTCTGGGGATAGGAGGCAGCCATGGTAGGAAATGTGAATCATATCGTAGAATCTATGTCTGCGGCAAACAATATCAGGAATCAGCAGAGTACTGCCAATGGAAAAACCGGAAATTTTTCGGACTATCTGGATTCGGCTCTGTTGAATTACCGGACAGGACTTTTGACAGGCGGTTTGAATTCCGGCTACTCTTATCTGAACGCATTATCTGGCTCTTCCTGGCAGACGCTTGTATTAGAGGCTTTGCGGGATGAGCTGAAAAAGAAGGAATCTGACCAAACAGAGAAAACACAGCAGGATAGCGAAGATACAAAATCTCAGGCTTCGGCGAAGAAAAAGCCGGATTGGGCGAAAATTCGCGTGATTGAACATTATAAATCTCCAAGGGAGGAAGAATTGGTCAGACAGAAAGGAATTTTGGTTTAAACAGGCGGCCGCGCAGTGGAATCTGTGACTGTTTGAGGAAGGCTTATAAGAGGATTTTATGCTGTGCGGCTGCATGTTTAGATAGACGATTGGGAAATTGGTTAGGAAAATGAAAAATAAGTACTGGACAAACTGAATGGCATGTGGTATTATAATTAAGCACGTTTGAGAAAACATGTGTACATACGATGCGTGGCTCAGTTTGGTAGAGCGCTGCGTTCGGGACGCAGAGGTCGCAGGTTCAAATCCTGTCGCATCGACTACTTGGCAGGGGCACCGGAATCCTTTA
>CAYQRG010000191.1:0-4010 GCA_964419645.1 uncultured Eubacterium sp. | reverse complement strand
GCAAATAAAGCTGCCTCATCTCCTCCGGCTCCGGCGCGGATTTCCACGATAACGTTTTTATCATCATTGGGGTCTTTTGGCAAAAGGAGGATTTTTAATTTTTCTTCCAATGCTTCCACATTTGCCTTAGATTCGTTTAATTCTTCTTTGGCCAGCTCCCGCATCTCTTCATCGCTCTCCTCGTCCAAAAGCATCAGAGATTCTTCGATATTCTGCTGATTCTGCTTATATGCTTTGTATGCCTCCACAATAGGCGTCAAATCACTCTGCTCCTTCATCAGTTTACGAAAACGCTCCGGGTCCGATGCCACATCGGGCTCGCTTAACTGATTCAATACCTCTTCCAACCGTAATACCAGATCTTCTAATCTATCAAACATGTTTTCCTCCTATGACTACCCGGTCAAGTCCTGCCAGGTCTTTGATTACTTTTACTCCCTGATATCCTGCCTGCTCCATTCGGGCAGACACCTCTGCCCCCTGATCATATCCGATCTCAAATATCAGATATCCACCGGGGGTTAAATAGGAATATCCTTCTTTTATTATTTTTTTATAAAACACAAGTCCGTCTTCTTTCCCATCTAAAGCCAAAAGCGGTTCATGCTCCTTCACTTCCGGCATCAGCTTTTCAATTTCTGCCGTGGGAATATACGGCGGATTTGATAAGATCATATCAAATGTTCCTTTTACCGGTTCAAACAAATCTCCCTGTACAAAAACCGGCGATACTTCATTTAGTTTCGCATTTTTTTCGGCAATGCGAAGAGCCGCTGTGGAAATATCGGATGCTGTTCCGTGAAGATCCGGCCTGTTTTTTAACATACTTATGATAATACAGCCGGAACCGGTACATAAATCTAAAATCCGCATGCCCGGTTTTGTTTTTTTCAACGCTTCCTCCACAAGGATTTCCGTATCCTGCCTCGGAATCAAAACATCGGAATTTACCAGAAAAGGCAGCCCCATAAATTCTTGCTCCCCTGTAATATGCTGCAGCGGAACGTGCTCTGCTCTCTCTTTCATTACTGCCTCATAGACTTCTATCTGCTCCTTTGGCAATTCTTCCCTCATATGCAGATAATAGAAATTCCGGTCTATGTGACAGACCATGGCAAGCAGCAGCCAGGCATCTGTGTTTGCATCTTCGATTTCCTTTTCCTGTAAAAAAAATTCTCCCCATTTCAGGGCTTGTTGGTATGTCATATCAGCTCCTGCCTTCTGTCTGGTTAATCTCATCTACATATGTTTTCCAGTCAAAAACTGCCTCTACTGACGCAATGCCAACTTCTATCATGGCATCATCCGGTTCTCTGGTGGTGATTTTTTGTAAAAGAAGTCCCGGTTTGCTCAGCAGATTCACCAGTCCATTGTCACTTCTTCCTGCCAGCCGTATAAATTCATAAGATACCCCTGCAATCACCGGAATCAGAACCAGCCTCAGCCCAAGCCGGAGTATGGGAGAATCTACCCGTATCAACATAAAAAACAAAATGCTGACAATCATAACGATCAGCAGGAAACTGGTGCCGCAGCGTTTGTGAAGCCTGGAACTCTTCCTGACATTTTCCACGGTCAGATCCATTCCATGTTCAATACAGTTAATGCATTTATGCTCTGCTCCGTGATACATATATACCCGTTTGACGTCGGACATCAATGAAATGCCTGCCACATATCCAAGGAAGATCAATAGCCGTAAAACACCCTCCAATAAAGCGATCAGCCACTGGGAAGAAATATATTTCCGAAATAAAAGAGAGATTCCATAAGGCAGTATCATAAAAATGCCAATGGCCATTACAATGGATGCCGCTACTGTTAATCCCATAAGAAAGTCTTCTTTTTTCTTGTCCGGCTCTTTATCTTTTTCCTCTTCTTCCTCAAAAAAAGATGCCGAAAAGGTAAGGGATTTTAAGCCAAGTGTCAAGGATTCCACAAAACTGAATACGCCTCTTAAGATCGGCAGCTTTTTGATTTTTTTATTTTGTACAACACCCGAATAATTGGAAATCTCTACAACAATTTCCTGATCGGGCTTACGGACTGCAACAGCATAGGCGTCTCCGTTTTTCATCATGACGCCTTCCATAACTGCCTGTCCGCCAATTCCTGAATATTTCATATGTGTCTCCTGATATGCAATGAATCGAGTCGGGAAAGTCTTTCCCCCTGTACACAAAAAAGGTTGAGATTACGTCAACCTCAACCTTATCATGCACCGTATGTTATTGCTGTCCTATACCGTACTTTCTGTTAAACTTATCAATACGTCCGCGTGCCTGAGCGGTCTTCTGCTGGCCTGTATAGAACGGGTGGCATTTGGAACAGATTTCAACATGAATGTCTTTCTTTGTTGAACCTGTAACGAATGTATTTCCACAGTTACATGTTACAGTCGCCTGATTGTAATCCGGATGAATTCCCTCTCTCATGTCTTTCACCTCCCACATGATTTTCCTATTTTAAACATAAACGTTTATTTGCAATCTAATAAACAGCTTATTTAGTATAGCATAATGCATGTTAATATGCAAGCTTGATTTTTCTTAAATTTGGATTTTTAAACAGATATGACATATTGTTCTTTCAGACCGTTCAACATATTATATTTAATCATACCTTCACGCTGCATTCTGCCAACAACAATTCCCGGCGCAATGCCCTGTTCTATCGCAAATTTTTGAACACTCTGCTCTGTGTAATCTCTTTTCTCTTTGAATGCTTCAAAATCTGCCAAAGGAATTAATGTATTACCAGACCATAAATCAGCAGCTTTTTCATCCTTATCAAATATTCCATTTGTCTGCCCCACATGGCCAAGAATGATATGTGCCAGCTCATGGAAAAGACTAAACCAGAATTTATCTGCATCCTTTCCTCTTGCCGTAAGCCCAACTACGATCTTATTTCCATCCAGGAATGTTGCTCCCTGCAAAAATGATCCTTTCAGATGAGGAAGAAATACCAGTGCAATACCACAATCCGCCAAAGCCTTCTTGATCTTTGGACAAAATTCTTTTGGTTTCAACACTGTCATTTTCCGCAAATCCGATACGGCATCAATCAAGCCCTTGATATTAATTGGTAATGTTTCTATACCTCGTGCCTTTATTTTTGCTTCCTGAGCCCAGGCCATTAAAGCCAAATCACTCTTGTCGGTGATTGCCAGCCTCCGACAGGCAATTCTCGTAATCTGATCATTTCCAAGAAGTGACAGCTCTACAACCTCAAAATATTTTCTTAAATAAATAACCTTTTCCTTAGCGTCTCTTGTCTTCGGAACCCAACTGAATTTTGCCATTTCACTATATGGAAATTGTTTGGCGATTTCAACATCTGCATCCATAGCATTTTCGGTTTCCGCCTTTACCAGCTTTTCTCTATAAATTGCTTCCAGATTATTCCAGAACTTAGCTGGAATACCAAGCACCATTTCTAATCTGACAGCAACATCCGGTGTTAAATGTACATCACCGTTAATAAGTTTACTGATATGTTTCTCCGACATATCTATCCTGGCTGCAAACTCTTTCTGACTCATACCTCTGTCATTTAATTGTTCTTTTATTGTTGCCCCAGGTGGTGTTGCAATATAACTGCGACTTCTCACCATAGTGCCGCCTCCCATTCTTAATGATAATCGACAATCTCCAAAACATTCGCAATCTGGATTTCTTTCCCATTCTTTTCAAATACCAATCTGTACGGATGAACCAGATCCACTGCATATTGTCCTCTCCTGTTCTGTGTTAAAGGATGACACCTGCCAATATGAAATTGTATCATCATTTCAACAGTATCTGCAGCAGAAATTTCATCTATACGATGATGTATCTTTTCAGCCATTTCTTTACCATATGCCCTCTCAGCAATTTTGACATCCGTACAGACTTTTTCAAGCTTTTTGCTCTTGTACGTGATATCCAATTTATCACCTCTTTCAAAATTTACCTTTGAGGTTAATTTATAGTATCATAAATTATCCACTTCGTCAAGAAGACGATTTA
>CAYQRG010000190.1:0-4028 GCA_964419645.1 uncultured Eubacterium sp. | reverse complement strand
TATGGTTGTACCGAAAATGTGGCAGGAGGCGTCTGTAAATGGAACAATAGAAAAACTGGCAGGGATGATGGATATGCCGCCAATGGGACTTTTGGGAGTGAGTGCCTGCAATGATGAAGAACAATGGAAATATTTCATTGCTGTTTCCAGTACAATGGCAAGCGATGAGTTTGAAGAATATACCGTGCCTGCATCTACTTGGGCAATCTTTTCCGGAACGGGTACAAATCAGTCAATACAGGAATTGGAGCAGCGGATTATAACAGAGTGGCTTCCGGCCTCTGGATATGAATATGCCAACGCCCCCGATGTTGAGGTTTACTTAAATCCGGACCCACAGAACGCTCAATATGAGGTATGGATACCTGTAGCAAAGAGAAAGGCATAACGGAGGGATTTATGGACGAGAAGTTTAATATGTTTATGGAAACGGTTGACGAGCGTTTCCGTGGTTTTGTAAACCAAATCAACGAGTATCTGACGGAGAACGGCTGTAAGTGTGACATAAAACTGCAAAAGAGCGGCTATGTTGTGTCCTATGTGTTAAACGACAGTAAAAGGACTTTGGCAACATTTGTATCCCGGAAAACGGGGATGAAACTCCGTATTTATCCCGAACATATACAAGAATACCAGAGCTTTCTTGATACACTGCCCGAAAAGGTAAAAAAGGAAATCAAGAAAGCGTCCGTCTGCAAACGGCTTATCAATCCCGATGACTGTAATCCGAAATGTATAATGGGATATACCTTTGTATTGGATGGTGAGCAGTATCAGAAATGCCGTTACATGGCGTTTCAGCCTACATTGAGTGAGGAAAACAATCCGTACATAAAGCAGTTTTTAGAGAAAGAATTTGAGGGTGGTTATTATGGCTCTCATAATCAATGCTGATTTTATTCAACATCATTTTAGAGTGAAAAGGAAATTTTTCTTGATACTGAGTTAATCCGTGGCAAATAGAATTTATCTTCTATTTGCCCTTTCTTTATTTAAAACGTCAACAACTATTAATGATTAACAATGATTGACCGATATATAAATTGTCAAAAGAAAACGAAAGGAAGGAAAAGATATGGCAAAAGAAGAAATTACACCAAGTGAGTGGCAGATCATGGAAGTACTCTGGGCGAGTGGTGCTCCGCTGACCTCATCCGAGGTTTATAAAAGGATGCAGGGGAATGTGGATATGTCTCAGAGGATGGTGCGGGTGCTGATGAACCGCCTGAACCAGAAGGATATCCTTGGATACACCGTGGATGAGCATGATTCGAGGGTTTACCACTACTATGTGCTGAAGCAAAAGGAGGAATGCGTGAAGGAGAAAAGCAGGAAGTTTGTGGACAGCTATTTTTCCGGCAGCGGGACAAATGCAATGGCAGCGCTGCTGCAGAGCTTTGCCCTGACGGATGAACAGATAAAGGAACTGGAGGAGATTCTGGAGAAAAGCAAAGAATATAATATGGAATCTTCGGACAAAGAGAGGTGAATGCCATGCCCGGCTGGAGACAATTAGTCGGCCTTATAAATTTTTGTACAGTTTATTACACTACCCAGCTTGTTCGGTGTGCGGCTTTTTCCTTTGCACTGATTGGAATTGTGATGCTGCTTCGGAAAATACTTTTTTCAAAACGAGTTTTTTTCAGGGGGATGTTGTGGGCGTTGTTCCTGATCATTCCGTTTCTTGGAAGGTTAAAGCTATTTTATGAAAATGAAGCTGTACTAAGAGTAACATGGCGGATTATGGCAGTAACCGTTTCATGGTTGTGGGCTGACCGTATTTATATGGCAGGCATTCTGGCGGCTGCCATCTGCATATTTGGAAAACGGCTGCGTCTTCAAAGGACTGTTGCCGGAATGGAAAAAGTTATGTTTGAAAACGTCCGTATCTATGTTACAGACATGAATATCACGCCATTTAACGTCGGGCTGCTAAAGCCTAAAATCGTCCTGCCTAAAGTGATGGCAGACAGTTACAGCAAGAGTGAACTAAAGATTATTATACAGCATGAGCAGACGCATATCCGGTTAGGACATTTATGGTTTGGCTTGGCATGGGATATACTGCGGTGCCTTCTGTGGATCAATCCGTTCCTGACAGTCTTTCAAAGGCATTTCCGGGCAGATATGGAAGACATCTGTGACAGGGTATGTATACAGAACAGTAAAAAGACGGCACATGAGTACGGCTTAGTACTGCTCAAAAGTTTGAAACTGTTTCGTTCCGGACAGGAGGACGTATCGCCTGCCGCCACTTACGTGGGGGAAAAGGGGTTTGCAGATATGAAAAGGCGGCTGATGGAGATCGCAGGTTTCCGTCCATACCGAAAATGGCTGTGCAGGAGCATGGCAGCCGGGGGCTTTCTGATAATTGTCGCTGCATTGCTGGCTGTGCATACGCATTCTTATGCCCGCTGCAATGAAAGCAGTGATATTTTGATTGGAAATTATAACGGAGAACCCGGAATTGTTTCCAATGATACCAGGGAATTGAGCCGGATGATTTCATATGATGACAAGTATGTTTATGTTGAAAGGGAAGCTTTTGAAGAATTCTTGGAAGAAAACAACGCAGACGGAGAAATATGGATTGTTTTTGGCGGATTTTATAAGCTGCCGGGCTGTGGCGGCGCAGCAGAAGCTTGTATTTACGAAAGCAATTCAACAGATGAGATAGTACAAATTCCTTATGAAAGCACAATGGATAACTGGTATTTTGAATTGCTTAAAATGCTATAGGGGCGCATTTTATTTAGAAAACGGGGAGATTTATATATGACAATGGAAATTAATGGGAATAATTTTGACTATGCAGTCAGGAAGCAGAGTTACAGCGGCTATGCGGCACAGAACATGGCGGGCAGCAGTGCTGCAAGCAGTAGTGCCACAAGTGGCATGAAAAAGAAGGAAACTGAAAATACATCAGAAACCACAGGAAGCAGCAAGGCAAGAAGCACATCAGATTATGTGAATGAACTGGCAAAACTTGTTCCAAGTGTGGAACTTAAGGTTGGGAATTCATTTTCAACAGCTAAGAGCGGTAAAACTCTGACGATCAATTCGCAGCTTTTGGAAAAGATGCAGAATGATCCGGAAAAGGAAAAAGAAATGAAAGAGCTGATTAAAGGTGTTGAATCAGCAACAAAATTGATGGACAGTATCCATAAGGCCAGCGGTTGGACTGTTGTATATCGGCATAGTTATATAGACGAAAATGGAAAATATTGTGCTATTGCCTGTGTCAGAAATGATTTTATGCTGAACATGAGCGACAAACTCCGGGAAGAAAGACGGGAAAATTCTGAAAAACTGATTGAAAAGACAAAGGAAAAGGCGGCAGAAAAGGAAGAAGAATTAGAGGAAGCATTGGAAAAAAAGAAAGAAGAATTAGAAGAAACATTGGAAGAAAAGAAAGCGGAAAATGAAGAGGAAGTAATTGAGGAAGAGGCAGGGGATAATTTAGCCTATAATAAGGCTGAACAGCTTATAAATGAAAAAATGGCTGCTTCTAAAGACGGAATGATTTATCTAAATGACACAGATATTCGTATAATTATTGAAGCTGCTCAGGAAGAGGAGGCGAGCAAAACCACTGTCAAAGAGTCGGCACAGATTGGCGCAAATTTGGATTTGAAAGTATAGAGAAACAACCGTTCAGAAAATGAAAAAATTGGCGCAGGTATGGAAGGAGACATATAATTATGGCAATTACAGGAGTGAACAATTACAACAGTGTTTATGAAAATGCATATGCTTCATCAAGAAAGGAAACAGCCAAAAAAGCGGAAACAAAAGAAACATCAGCTACGCAGAGAAGTACTGAAACAGCAAAGGAAAGCAGCAATGAGGAATACCTTAATAATTTGCAGAAACAGTTTCCTAATATGAAGTTGCAAGTTGGCTATGGGGTTAATACAAAAAATGACGGTAAAGTAGATGTTTTGAATATTAACCCAAAACTTTTAGAGAAAATGCAGAATAATCCAAAGGCAGCAAAGGAATATACGCAGAGATTGAAAGATGTGGAA
>CAYQRG010000189.1:250-4064 GCA_964419645.1 uncultured Eubacterium sp. | reverse complement strand
ACTCAGTGATGTGTCCTTTCAAAATCTTATTGTTCATATTTACATTGCTTTGAAACGAAGCGGGGAAGGCAGATATGTACCTTTGCCGGAAGAACAGTTGAGTAAAATATCAAAGAAAAAGGAGTTTGGTTATGCGCAGAAAATTGTAGATTTGTTAGAAAGCAGCTTTCTGCTGGAGATTCCCAGAACGGAAACGGGATACATAGCAATACATCTATCAGGCAAGCGAATCATTGAAGAACCGCAGAGTGATGAAAATCTGGTGATCAGTGATGAAATTTATGGAATTGTAAACGAGATGCTGGATGCTGTATGGAAGAGTTACAATATAGATTTTCATGATGATTTTGAAATACGTATGATTTTGGCTGCACATCTGGTTCCGCTTTGCACGCGGATACAATATAATATGAGCCTGCAAAATCCGTTATTAAAAGAGATTCAAAGTCGTTATACGATGGCTTATATGATGGCTGTGACTGCCTGCGAAGTTCTGGAAGAGCATTACCATAAGCATATTTCGGAGGATGAGATCGGATATATTGCCCTGCACATCAGTCTGGCATTGGAAAGGCGGCGGACGGCAACACCCAAAAAGAATATTGTTGTAGTGTGTTCTACAGGAAGAGGCAGTGCATATCTTCTGGAACACCAGTTAAAAAAGCAATTTGAGAATTATTTGGGACGGATTGTTACTTGCGACGTTCTGGAACTGAAAGATCTGGATCTGACAGAGATTGATTATGTGGTTACAACAGTCCCGATTCCCTATCCTGTCAATCGGCCGATTCTTCAGATTAAACTGTTTTTGGAGCATGCAGATGTATTCGCATTGCAGAGTCTGCTGAGCGGAAGAAATGAGACAACATCATTAGAACAGTACTTTCATCCAGAGTTATTTTTATCCGGATTGGAAGCGGAGAATAAACAGGATGTAATCTGTCAGATGGTAGAACAGATTGGCAGAGTTTATGATATCCCGGATGATTTTCAGGAATCTGTACTGGAGAGGGAGCGGATGGCAGTGACTTCTTTTGGCAATCTTACAGCAATTCCGCATCCTAACCGGGCACTCACTGATAAAACCTTTGTCTGTGTGGCTGTTTTAAAAAATCCGATCGTGTGGGACAGGGAAAAGGTACAGTTTGTATTTCTGCTCTCCCTGCAAAAGGGAGGAAACAAGGATATGCAGCATTTTATGTCCATTACTGCAAAGCTGTTATTTAACAGGGACTACATCAATATGTTGATAAAAGAACCTTCCTATGAAAAGCTGATGCAAATTCTGGGAATGATTGAAAAGGAGATGAAGCAATAACGATGAGTGAGTTGTATGAGATGGCATTCCAGTTAATTGTAAGTGCGGGAAATGCAAAATCAAAAGCAATGCTGTCTGCAAAGGCGGCGAGAGAATTTCATTTTGAGGAGGCGAAGAAGCTTCTGGAGGAGGCAAAAAAGGAATTTGCCGATTCCCACCATATTCAGACAGAGCTTCTTCAGGCAGAGGCCGCAGGAGAGCAGCACGCGGTTCCACTCATTATGATCCATGCACAGGATCATCTGACAATGGCCATGATGGCACAGGAGAATGCCAGTGAATTTTTAGGGCTATACCGGATGATTTATGAATTGAAACAAGCAAAATAACAGGAGATTAAATTTATCACTTTATGGAGGAAATATGATGAATAAATTGATGACAATACTGCAGAAAATTTTAATGCCGGTTGCCAATAAATTAAATGCGAACCGTTATATCAGAGCCATGCGGGACGGTTTTATCTTATCTTTGCCATACACAATGGTAGGGTCTATACTGGTATCCATTATCAATATCCCGGCGTTGGCTAATGTGATACCGGAAAATATTTTAAATGCAATTAAAACCTTTGTCTCCCCTATGTCAGTTTATTCCAACAGCATTATTGCCGTATTTGTTGTAATTGGAATTGCGTACAGTCTGGGGAAATATTACAAAATAAATGCACTGCACAGTGCGGCGGTCAGCCTGGTTGTATTCCTGATGCAGGTGCCGACGACCATGACAGCGGCAGAATCCGGCGAGGTTGTGGCGAATGCGATCAGTATGGATCTGATCGGACCGAAAGCAATATTTACGGCAATCTTTCTTGCGATTATTTCTACAGAGCTCTACCGGTGGGCCGTACAGCATAAGCTTACCATTAAGCTTCCGGATAATGTGCCGGCATCCATACAGGATTCCTTTACATCTTTTATTCCGGCGGGAATCGCTATGTTGTTTGGCGCTGTACTTTGTATAGGCTTTGCATCAACTTCTTATGGAAATATGACAAACTTTATTTTCACCATGTTCCAGAGCCCTTTGACAAAGGTTACCACAGGTCTTGGAGGAACATTGATCGCAGGAATTTTCCTGAATCTGTTCTGGTTTTTCGGACTGCACGGACAGACGATGGTTTCCAGTGTTTATCGTCCCTTCTGGGATGCGACGGCGGCTGAGAATCTGGCAGCTTTGGAGGCCGGACTGCCGTTGCCGAATCTGGTAAACCGTTCCTTCGTATTTTCCTTTGTGTATCTGGGATTCTGGATTGCCATTCCTTTACTGTGCGCTCTCTTTCTTTACCGCAAAAAAAGGAAAGACTGGGCGGAAGTTGCAAAGATTGCATTGATTCCGGGACTCTTTAATATTTATGAACCTTTGATGTTTGGTTTTCCTCTGGTGTTGAATCCGTTTATGCTGATTCCGATGATCCTTACACCTATTCTTTCTACTCTGGTCGGCTACTTTGCGACTGTGTTAGGAATTATACCTTATACAACAGGAGTGGCAATGCCTATGACAACGCCTGTCGGCCTGGCCGGTATGTTGTCGACAAACTCTTTGATGGGAGGCCTTATCCAGATTGCCATGATGCCGATCCTGACACTGATGTGGTTATTTTTCCTGAAAATTCAGGATAAATCAGAGAGAGAACAGGGACTTTATGTAGAGGAAGAAGAACATGAGAAAGAGTAAGGTGTTAGGCACACTGTACGGGGCCGCTTATGGAGATTCCAGAGGTGCTGTCACGGAGTTTTGTACCAGAGAAGAAATAGAGAAAGCTTTTCCGGGAGGATGTAGGGATTATCAAAGTTCTATCAGCCTGATCACTAATGGTATTGTGCCGGGAATGGTGACAGATGATTTTGGTTCCAGCTGTTATGTTATGAAAGCGATTTTGCGGCATAAGGGCAGGTTCGATCGGGAAATTGCCGTTGAGATGGCGCTTGACTGGTCCGGTGATGAAATTGTGTTTTCAAAATATGCCGGTCAGAATACCAGAAGCGCGATGGAACGTCTGAAACAGGGGATCGTAATCGATGAGACGGCAAAGGCGAGACATTTCGGACAAAAGAACACGAATGGAGGGGCTATGAAGGCAGCACCCGTGGGATTGCTGGCATGCGGGGATCAGGAACTGGCACGCAGCTATACGAAAGATCTGTGCTGGCCCACCCATTATAACAGTGCGGCAGTATCAGGTGCCTGTGCGATTGCCTGTGCCGTGTGTGAAACGTGGAATGCATCAGCTTCCCTTGATACAATTATTGAGAGCGCTGTGGCGGGGGCGAGAATTTCAAGGATTCAGCTGGAGGAAGAAGGATTTTTGTCTTTCGGACCGTATGTAGATAAAAAAATAGAGATTGCGGTGGAGCTTGGGAAGCATGCTAAAAGTGAGCAGGAGTTATTTGAATTGTTGAATGGTGTGATCGGAACAGGAATTGCGGTTCAGGAATCCATTCCGGCAGTATTTGCGATTCTTGCTGCGACAAAAGGTGATTTTGAAAAAAG
>CAYQRG010000189.1:0-240 GCA_964419645.1 uncultured Eubacterium sp. | reverse complement strand
GTAAATGCCGGAGGGGATACGGATACGATCGCATCTATGACAGGAGCTGTTCTGGGAGGATATTACGGCATGGATGTGATACCTGTGGCAGCAGTAGAACGGATACAAAAGGAAAATCAGTTTTTACATTTGAAAAATACGGTGGATGAGTTTGCAGAGTTTATTGTGAGAAAGGAAGGAGCAGAAGGATGAAGATTTTATTGGCGTGTGCACTGGGAATGTCTACAGGGATGTTAGTGG
>CAYQRG010000188.1:0-4072 GCA_964419645.1 uncultured Eubacterium sp. | reverse complement strand
CTCCGTAGGAGTGTGTCATATTGGGATACCCGGAGGGTATACATTTTTTCAGTCCACTCCGAAAGGCATACATATTTCAAAGTTTTATCACACTATGAACACATTTTTTCCCTATGGTATTTTATGTAATGACCAACTCGTTATTACATTTTTCATAACTCATGTTCCCCGGATTAACCCGGGGAACACTCCCTAGATATCTGGAATCACTATCCTCTTTCCAGATATTTTTTAATATATTGTCCCGTATAAGAAGCCTCTATTTGGGCTACTTCTTCCGGCGTTCCATATGCAACAACTGTACCGCCGCCTTCTCCGCCTTCCGGTCCCATATCAATAATGTAGTCTGCCGTCTTGATCACATCTAAATTATGTTCGATCACGATCACCGTATTTCCGCCATCCGAAAGTTTATGAAGAATCTCGATCAGTTTATGCACATCTGCAAAATGAAGTCCCGTAGTCGGCTCATCCAAAATATAAATGGTTTTGCCGGTACTTCTTTTGCTGAGTTCTGTTGCAAGCTTAATCCTCTGGGCCTCACCGCCGGAAAGCTCTGTGGAAGGCTGTCCCAAGCGGACATAAGATAGCCCTACATCATACAAGGTCTGTATTTTCCGGTGTATGGAAGGAATGTGTTTGAAAAATTCCAGAGCCTCTTCCACTGTCATGTCCAGCACATCATAAATGCTTTTTCCCTTATATTTTACTTCCAACGTCTCCCGGTTATAACGTTTTCCCTGACAAACCTCACAGGGCACATAGACGTCCGGTAGGAAATGCATTTCTATTTTTAAAATTCCGTCACCGGAACATGCCTCACATCTTCCTCCTTTTACATTAAAACTGAACCGTCCTTTTTTGTATCCTTTTGCTTTCGCATCCGGCGTAGACGCAAACAGATCACGGATCATGTCAAATACGCCTGTATAAGTCGCAGGGTTGGAACGCGGCGTTCTTCCAATGGGAGACTGGTCAATGTCAATCACCTTGTCAAGCTGCTCCATTCCCTGGATTTCTTTGTGTTTGCCCGGAATTGTCCTGGCATGATTTAATTTCCGCTGCAGGGTTTTATAAAGCACCTCATTCGTCAGAGAACTTTTGCCGGAACCGGAAACGCCTGTTACACAGGTCATTACACCCAATGGAACTTCAACATTTATCTTTTTCAGGTTATTTTCTTCTGCTCCGATCACTTTCAAAAAGCCGATGGGTTTTTTCCGCTCCTTTGGTATCGGAATCTGCATACGCCCGCTTAAATAAGCTCCCGTAACAGAATCCGGATTCTGCATGATTTCTTCCGCTGTACCTGCTGCAACTACTGTGCCGCCATACTCCCCGGCTTTGGGACCGATATCTACAATATAGTCCGCTGCCAGCATCGTATCCTCATCATGCTCTACTACGATCAGTGTATTGCCCAAATCCCGCAGATTTTTCAGCGTTGCCAGAAGTTTGTCATTGTCCCTTTGATGCAGTCCGATACTGGGTTCATCCAGTATATAAGCTACACCTACCAATCCGGAACCGATCTGCGTCGCAAGACGGATTCTCTGGGCTTCGCCGCCGGAAAGTGTCCCTGTAGCTCTGGAAAGGCTCAGATAATCCAGACCTACATCTACCAAAAATCCTACTCTGGCGGCAATCTCTTTTAATATCTGACGGCCGATTAGTTTCTGCTGTTCACTTAATTCCATTTCTGTCAAATACTTCTGTAGATTTTTAATGGAAAGATTCGTAATTTCAAAAATATTCTTATCAGAGACGGTCACCGCAAGGGACGACTGTTTCAAACGCTGCCCTTTACATTCCTGACAGGGAGTGATTCTCATAAACTGCTCATATTCCTGTTTCATAATATCAGAGCCCGTTTCCCGGTATCTTCTCTGTACATTGCGGATCAGCCCCTCAAATGCCACATCATAAACCCCTTCGCCTCTCTGGCCTTTATAATATACTTTTACCTGCCTTCCGTCTGTTCCGTAGATTAACATATGGCGAATTTCTTTGTCTAAATCCTGATATGGCGTATTCAGATCGAATCCGTATTCCTTTGACAATGCTTTCAATGTCGCATAAGTATAACTGGAAGGATCGGTGCAGGACTGCCAGCCCATAACCTGAATCGCTCCCTCTGCAATGCTAAGGCTTTTATCTGGTATCATCAGGTCTTCGTCAAATTCCATTTTATATCCCAGTCCATAGCAAACCGGGCAGGCTCCAAAGGGATTGTTAAAGGAGAAACTTCTGGGTTCGATTTCCTCCACACTGATCTCACAATCCGGACAGGCAAAGCTCTGGGAAAAATTCATGGTTTCTCCCCCAATGATCTCTACCATTAATAAACCGTCAGCCAAAGCCAGAACATTTTCAATGGAATCTGTTAAACGCTTCTCTATCCCTTCTTTGACTGCAAGACGGTCCACAACGATTTCGATGTTGTGTTTTTTATTTTTTTCCAGTTTGATCTCTTCTGTCAGTTCATAAATATTTCCATCTACCCGTACACGGACATAGCCGCTCTTTTTGGCTTTTTCAAATAGCTTCTGATGTTCGCCTTTTCTGCCCCGGACAACCGGCGCCAAAAGCTGGATCTTCGTACGCTCTGGAAGGCTTAAAATCTGATCTGCCATTTGATCTACCGTCTGTTTTTTGATTTCTCTTCCGCATTTCGGACAATGGGGTATTCCAATCCGGGCATAAAGAAGACGAAAATAATCGTAAATCTCCGTAACTGTTCCAACGGTGGATCTGGGGTTTCGGTTGGTAGATTTCTGGTCAATGGAAATTGCAGGGGGGAGTCCTTCTATTTTATCTACTTCCGGTTTCTCCATTTGCCCCAGGAACTGTCTTGCATAAGAAGAAAGAGACTCCATGTAACGTCTCTGTCCCTCCGCATATATGGTATCAAATGCCAGAGAAGATTTGCCGGAACCGCTCAGTCCTGTCAATACAATCAGCTCATTTCTGGGAATATCAATGTCAATTCCTTTCAGATTGTGCTCTCTGGCTCCTCTTATTTTAATGTACTTTCTTTCCTTCATGGTATGTTCTCCTGTCTGTCTATCTGTCGCTTTCGTTGCGAAATTTCTTTAATTCTATCATTTTATCACGCAATTCTGCAGCTGCCTCAAAATTCAAATCTGCGGCTGCCCGCTCCATTTTCTTCTTCACTTCGGCAATCAGTTTGTCTAATTCCTGTATGCTCATGGATTCCGGATCTTTTGCAAACTGCTGCTCTTCCTTTGCAACTTTCTTTGAAATACTGATCAGATCCCGTACAGCCTTTTTAATCGTTTGAGGCGTAATTCCATGTTCTTCATTATATTTTTGCTGAATTTTCCTTCGCCGCTCGGTTTCCCCGATTGCAGCTTTCATGGAATCCGTAATACGGTCTGCATACATAATTACATGGCCTTCCGAGTTACGGGCTGCACGGCCAATGGTCTGGATCAGGGATGTCTCGGAACGCAGAAATCCCTCTTTGTCTGCATCCAGTATGGCGATCAATGTAATCTCCGGTATATCCAATCCTTCTCTTAGCAGATTGATTCCCACCAGTACATCAAATACATCCAGACGCATATCCCGAATGATCTCTGACCGTTCCAGCGTATCAATATCGGAATGCAGATATTTTACCCGTATGCCTACCTCATCCATATAATCCGTCAGATCTTCTGCCATTCGCTTTGTCAACGTGGTAATCAATACTTTATTGTGGTTTTTGGTTTCTTTTTTCACCTCTGCCAGAAGGTCATCAATCTGTCCTTCTACCGGGCGGACTTCTACTTCCGGATCTAAAAGTCCGGTAGGCCGTATCAGCTGTTCCACTCTGGTCAATTCATGCTCATCTTCATAAACATTCGGCGTCGCAGAAACAAAAAGCATCTGATTTATCTTACTTTCAAATTCGCCAAAATTCAAGGGGCGGTTATCCTTTGCCGAGGGCAGACGAAATCCATAATCCACCAACGTGCTTTTCCTGGACTGGTCTCCAGCATACATACCTCTCACCTGGGGAATCGTTATGTGGGACTCGTCCACAAAAATCAAAAAGTCCTCCGGAAAA
>CAYQRG010000187.1:0-4072 GCA_964419645.1 uncultured Eubacterium sp. | reverse complement strand
ATGCGGGAGTGGTCGCAGATGTTCCGGTAGAAGTCTGCGCAAATCCATACAGCAGGATTGAAATCCTTACACCGCCAAGCAGGACGGTTTATCTTGAAGGAAGGGATTATGTCATTGCCACAGAGGGAATGGTAATTCATGCGTATGATGCAGATGATGAAACAATTTTTACGGATATTACGGTTCCGGGCATGGCACATTCAGTGGAAGAGGGAAGAATTTTTAGGCATTTAAATATCAGCTTGGGAGGACATGAAAGCACCCGATATCTGGAAAAAGGTTCCCATACAGTAACTGTACTTTATTATGGGTATAGAGCAACTTTTGAGATTCAAGTAGTTGACAGCCTTATTTCTGATTTTGTGATTACAAAGGAGCCGGAGTGTACAGGATATTTGCTGGATCGTGCAGATGAGAACTGGATTGAAACATCAGGAATGGAAGTGTCATTTACGCTGGATGGAGTAAGATATGAAAATATGCAGATAGATTCTTGGGAATTTCATCAATTGTGTGCACAATATTCCGAGTGGCTGGAAATTGATGACAGTAAGGTGAATTTCAATAAGAAAGGCTCCTATCCTGTGAAAGTTTCTTTTATGGGGGCGACAGCGGAATATAAAGTGAAGGTTCTTGATAAAATTGTGAATAGTCTCACCGTTAGTTCGCTTCCATATAAAACGGAATATTATGCAGGGGAAACAGAAGATGTTGATCTGGAAGGACTTGAGTTGTCCGTTACCGGACTGGATCAAAACGTTACGAACTACAAAGCTTATCGCGATGAAGAAAATGGATATGGTTCCTGGAGTTCTCTGATGAATAGCCGAAATGGCTATTGGCTGGATGATTCCTCGGTAGAATTTGATAAGCCGGGGACCTATAAAGTTGAGATTTGGTATGGCGGGGTAAGTGACACATTTGAGATTCAGGTGTTAGAAAGCCCGGTTGCATCTATTGAGGTTAAGCAGAAGCCGCAGAAAATGTCGTATTATAAGTTTGATGCATGGAATATTGATTTAAGCGGATTGCAGCTTACGGTTCATTACAAAGACGGAACGCCAGATTATAATGTAACGGTAGATCATAATGTAATTGGAGATAATAATGCAACGGGAGAGGATTCTAAGTCTGAGCTGTGCGTTGAGTATAAATCTGAATTATATTATGTGAACTATCAGTGGAAAAATACGGACTTTGAAAATGATTCTAAGCCTAATGACAATGCTATTGTGCTTTCTTTTCTTGGGGCAACCGCGGAGATTTCTGCATCCATATTGGAGAATCCGGTATCTGAAATCGAAGTGCTCCAAAATCCGGAACGTATGATGTATCCTCCATTTCATGATAATGTAGCTGATTTATTTGGAGCGAAATTTAAGATTCATTATATAGACGGCACAACAGAAACGGTTTCTGTGGAGGAACATGTTTCCAGCGTGATTACAGAGCAGTATGGATTTGAATTGCGCAGCTGGGTAAATTGGAATAGTGAATTAGATGTTGAAATTGCAGGAGTTATCCAGGATATTTTATTAGATGAATTTGATTTTTCTGAGGCAGAATATACGGAAACTACAGATGATGAAATACAAAATGTTACCGTAACGTCATCAAAATCATATAAAATCTTTCGGTTTATTCCAACTGAAACAAAGCCTTATATGTTTTTCAGTGAGGGATGCCGTAATATTTCTGAGATGATTTATGATGAAGACGGATCTTTACTGGAAAGTGGATCAGTAGATGAAAGTTATTTTATTACGCATACGCTGACCGCAGGAGAAACATATTATTGTGTTGTGAAAATAGATTATTCTGAAGGAGAAAATTCCTTTATTAGCTGCATCAGTTCGACGAGATGTCAAGTCACAGTGCAGGAAGAAGATATTAAAAAATTTGAGGTAATCCAGGCGCCAAAGACACAGTTTTATACATTTGAGAATAATAATTGGTCAGACAAAGTGTTAATGAAAGGTTTGAAATATCGGATTACCTGTAACGACGGAACGGTATTGGAAGGCTGTGTAGATGAACAATACAGCGAAGATGGCGCATATGCTTATGGTGTGTACATAAAAGGACGTTTTAAATATGTAACAGATGACAAGTTGGATATGACAAAGGAAAATGCGATCATTTACAGTATTGGAGACTGCGAGGCAGAAGTTCCGATTACGTTTAACAGCGTTTCTCCGGTGAAGTCGATTGAAATTGAAAATAATCCATGGTCTCAGGTAATGCAGTGCAATGCAGAAGAAGAACTCTATAACAGAGCTGGATTAAAACTTACCATTTATTATACAGATGGAACGAAACGGATTATCCGAAACAATGATGACTGGATTGACGACGGATATTTTGCCGATCTGTCCTTTGAATGGAAGAATTATGATAAAGATAAGATGGTATCCGTGGGTAACAATGCAATTGTGATCACCTATATGGGCATACGTGCGGAAGTTCCTGTTTTGGTAGAAGAAGATGTAGTGAAACAGATCAAGGTTACAAGAAATCCGGAAAAGATGATATATCTGCCATTTGAAGATGAAGTGGATTTATACGGATTAGGTCTTCAGATTGTTTATAAAGATGGAAAAACAGAAACTGTAGATATATCGGAGCATGGCAGCAAATGGCAAATTGAAAACGGATATGGAGCAGGAACAGTAAGGGCATATTTTTCAAATGGAAAAGATACAAACCAGGATGAAAGCATATGTGTCAGAATTGATTATCTAAATTGTTCGGCATATTATTATCCGTCCATACATTCCTCTTATGACGAGATTTTTGAGAAAGCTGCAGAGATTGCGCTGGGACAGAAGGTTTCTGTTTCATTAGACAGCAATGTTTTATATCAGGTTTATAAATTTACACCGTTAGAATCCATGAGCTGCGAATTTAGCAGTTCGGGAACTGTTGATACATACGTGCATTTATTTGACCAGTATGGGCAGGAGTTGATGACGGATGATGACGGTAATAATGATGGCAATAATTTCAGACTGATCTGTCAGTTGGAAAGCGGAACTACCTATTATTATCTGGTTCGGTTATTCCGTGTTGGAAACGAAGGAAACTTTACCTGTACATTGGAAAAAGAGGAGCCCAAAGAAGAAGTTACAGAAGCTGACATTGTTTTAGATGCTCCGGTTGCAGGAGAAGAACTTCCATATGCAAAGGGTCAAAAGGGATATTCCGTCAATGTATCCTGGACAAATGCAGATGATGAAAGCATGGCAGAATATGGCAAAGCATATCGAGCAAAAATTCTGCTTGCCCCGGATGAGGGATATGTTCTCACCACAACAGCAGATGTCAGGCTGAATGGCAAAAAAGCGGTATCTAAAACTTATAACAGCGATGGAACAATAACCGTGTATTATACATTCCCTTATACCGACTGCAAGATAACAGTTCCGGAGGTAAAAGGATATGCGTTGGATGAAGGTGCAAATGAAGTAACAGGGCAAACAGAATATGGCGGAAGCTATTCTTTCCATTACCAAAAAACAGATGGAAGCGCAGGAGCAGTTGTGGTAACCGCTGATGGTAAGCTGTTAGAAGCAGATGAGAATGGTTTGTATACCATTACGGGAATCAAATCTAATATTTCCGTTTCAGCCAGAATCATATCGGAGGAGACCAAAACAGACTGGACGAGATTGAATTTTTACAATAAAGAGACATTGAGCGACAGCTTTTATGCAGAAAGTAATAATACCGTGGCGAAGTCCGGAGAAGAAAAGACACTTCCGATTTTAGAAAGTTATGTAGGTGGTTGTGACCAGTTCTTCTTTGGCTGGTATCAAAGCCGGGATGATTCTTTGAATGGCATTGGAACAAGATTCCGGTCAACGACCACAGTGCCAAGCCTTGATGTATTTTCGGTATATGCAAAATGGGGAATCGGAATTTTTAGCTATCTTTATAATGAAAAGACAGTGAATTACAAGGTAATGTCCATTGATGAAAATAACCATTTGAAAGTGCAAGTTGGAGATGGCAGCAATGCAGCGATAGCTGAAAATGCAATGGAAGTCAGCAATGTGGCTGCGCCTGTAAAGGT
>CAYQRG010000186.1:0-4134 GCA_964419645.1 uncultured Eubacterium sp. | reverse complement strand
ACATCATGAACTTGGTCAAAAATCTTATCATCCATTTACTTGATACCTCCTATACATCCAGATTCTGAACGTATTTGGCATTTGCCTCAATAAATTCCCGTCTTGGTTCTACTTTATCTCCCATAAGGGTATTAAAGGTTATATCTATTTCAGATGCAGTCTCTTCATCAAAAATAACTCTTTTTAAAATCCGTTTTTCCGGGTCCATAGTCGTTTCCCAAAGCTGTTCCGCATCCATTTCTCCCAGTCCTTTGTAACGTTGTATTTTATTATTATTATCACGCCCGATTTCAAGGAGAATGCGGTTTAATTCTTCATCACTGTAAGCATACCAGATTTTTTTGTTCTTTTCGATCTTAAAAAGGGGCGGCTGAGCCAGATAGACATACCCTTGCTTAATCAATTCCGGCATAAAACGATAAATAAATGTCAAAAGCAGTGTGCTGATATGTGCGCCGTCTACGTCGGCATCCGTCATAATAATAATTTTATGATAACGGAGCTTTGTAATATCAAAATCTTCATGGATTCCTGTTCCAAATGCCGTAATCATCGCTTTGATCTCGGCATTTCCGTATATCTTATCCAGTCTTGCTTTTTCCACATTTAAAATCTTGCCACGAAGGGGAAGAATTGCCTGTGTTGCACGGCTTCTTGCTGTTTTTGCAGAACCTCCTGCGGAATCTCCCTCTACGATGTAAATTTCACAGTTTTTCGGATCTTTGTCCGAGCAGTCCGCCAGTTTACCGGGAAGAGAAGTTCCTTCCAAAGCAGTCTTTCTTCTGGTCAGATCCCTCGCTTTCCTTGCGGCTTCTCTTGCTCTCTGTGCCAGAAGGGATTTCTCACAAATCAGCTTTGCCACGGCAGGATTTTGTTCTAAGAAATACGTAAGCTGTTCACTCACTATAGAATCAACGGCTCCTCTTGCCTCGCTGTTTCCAAGCTTCATCTTTGTCTGTCCTTCAAACTGGGGCTCTTCAATTTTGATGCTGATAATTGCCGTAAGTCCTTCTCGGATATCTTCACCGCTTAGTCCTGCATCAGATTCTTTTAATATTTTATTTGCTTTTGCATATTGGTTAAAAGTTTTCGTCAATGCGTTTCGAAATCCTGCCAGATGCGTACCGCCTTCCGGCGTAATGATATTATTTACAAAGCTGTAGGCAGCATCATTAAAGGAATCATTGTGCTGCATAGCAACCTCTACATAAACGCCTTCTTTTTGTCCTTCGCAGTAAATAATATCCGGATATAAAGGCTCTTTGCTTTTATTCAGATAAGTTACAAATTCCCTAATTCCTCCGGCATAGTGAAATTCTTTTTCAACAACAGGATCTACTCTGTTGTCTTTTAATACAATTCTTAAATCTTTGGTTAAAAATGCAGTTTCCCGCAGTCTCTGTTTTAATATATCATAATCAAATACCGTTTCTTCAAATATGGTATGATCGGGAAGAAAAACAACTTTTGTTCCGCTTTTCTCAGGAGGACATTCTCCGACTACTTTTAAAGGATACATTGTCTTACCCCGCTCGAAACGCTGTTTATATATTTTACCCTCGTTGCAAATTTCCACTTCAAGCCATATCGACAATGCATTTACTACAGATGCACCTACGCCATGCAGACCTCCGGATACTTTGTATCCTACTCCGCCGAATTTGCCGCCGGCATGAAGTATCGTAAATACGACTTCTACTCCGGTCAGTCCCGATTTGTGGTTGATACCTACCGGAATTCCCCGGCCATCATCTATTACAGTAACCGAATTGTCTTCATTTACCGTTACTTCGATATTTTTACAAAATCCGGCCAACGCTTCATCGACAGAGTTATCTACAATTTCATAAACAAGATGATGAAGTCCTCTGGAAGTAGTGTCTCCGATATACATTCCCGGACGTTTTCTAACTGCTTCAAGTCCCTCTAAAATCTGTATTTGATCTGCTCCATATTCTGTACTCATATTACCTCCTTATTGCCGAATGGAATAATGGTTCCGTTCCTATTTATGGATAACGGTTCCATGATCAACCTCAAAAACACGATTGATCTGAAAACGATTACGTATAAATTCATCTAATCCTGTGCATGTGATAATTGTCTGCGTATTACCAATGTGATTCAGAAGATAATTCTGCCTGTTGCTGTCCAATTCTGATAACACATCATCTAAAAGTAAAATGGGGGAATCTTTTGTAACCTGTTTTACCAATTCAATTTCCGAAAGTTTAAGTGAAAGAGCCAGAGTTCTCTGCTGGCCCTGAGAACCGAATTTTCTGATATCAACACCATTGCCGGAAAAAGAAATATCATCTCTGTGAGGACCTATCATCGTCTGTCCCAATTTCAATTCTTTCTCACAAACTCTGTGAAGTTCCTCTTCAAAACAGTCTTCCGTTGTACTTGGTTCATAGTTCAAAAGCATTTCTTCTGTACCTCCGGAAATGTTGTGATGTATTTTCATCACAATTTCATTCAACTGTTTTATAAACTCTCTGCGTCTTTTTATAATTCTTTTCCCATAACTTACTAATTGAAGATTCCATGCAAAAAGCGTATCTTTTAGATCCGGCCTGAAATAAATATCTTTTAAAAGTTTATTTCTCTGTCCTAAGATCTTATTGTATTTCGCCAAGTCATCCAGATAAATCTTATCTAACTGGCAAAGTTCCATGTCCATAAATCTTCTTCGCTCCGAAGGACCGTTTTTTATAATATTCAAATCTTCCGGTGAAAAGAAAACGATATTTAAAATTCCAAACAGCTCACTCGCCTTTTTTATGGGAATCCGATTAATGGCAATTCCTTTGGAACGATTCTTTTTTAAATGAATATCAATCTGAAATTTCTTTTCTTTCTTTTCCACAAAGACACGGATATGGGCTTCTTCATTTTCAAACTGAATCATTTCTTTATCTTTGCTGCCCTTGTGGGACTTTGTCGTTCCGCTTAGATAAATTGCCTCTAAAATATTTGTTTTTCCCTGGGCATTATTGCCATAGAGAATATTAGTGCCTTCTTCAAAATCAATATTTAGTGTATCGTAATTACGAAAATGATTTAATTCCAGTGATCTTACAATCATTTGATTATTTGAAATGTCTCTTCTTCAAAGGATACTGTATCCCCCGGATAGAGCTTTCTTCCTCTTCGTTCTTCTATTTCTCCATTGACTGAAACTTCTCCGTTCCAGATCAATGTCTTGGCATCAGAACCGGAGCCCACAATACCTGCTTTCTTCAAAGCCTGCCCTAAACGAATAAATTCTTCTCCTTCGCGTATTGTAATATTCATGATCAAACCTCACTTGCCGCATTAAAATTAACAGGAAGAAGAAGATAAATGTAGTTTTCTTCCTCATCTTTGATAAAGCAGGGAGCTTTTGGATTCACCATGTAAAGAGTAACCTCTTCATCATCAATGACACGAAGGGCATCAATGAAAAATTTAGGATTAAATCCGATCAAAATATCCTTGCCTTCTTTTTCGATGTCAATTTCTTCATTCATAGAACCAATGAAGGAATTCATCTTCAGTTTCATTACCGTATCCGTAATATTCATGATGATCGGCTTTTTATCTCCTTCTTTGATCAATAGAGTTGCACGGTCAATACAGTCTAACAGATCTTTTTTATTAATTTTTATCTTTGTTTCATAATCAGAAGAAAGCATCTGATCTATTCTGAAATATTCCCCTTCAATTAATCTGGATACCACCGTTGTCTGGTCAAATTCAAAAATAATATGATTTTCGGTAAGGAATAACGTTACATCTTCTTCTGCAGATCCGGGAAGTATTTTACTGATTTCATTTAATGTCTTACCCGGAACAATTACCTTTTTGTAAGGATAGTTGTCTTTTAAATTTACATTGCGAATAGAGATACGATGACCGTCTAGAGATGCCACTTTGAGCTGATTCTCGTTAATCTCAAACAATTCTCCTGCCATAATCTTGTTGTTATCATTGTCCGCAATGGAGAAAATCGTCTGCCTTATGGTCTCCTTTAGGGTAAACTGAGACATAGAAACAGAATCTGTTCTTTCTATATCGGGAAGATAGGAAAAATCTTCTCCTGATTTTCCAACGATATGGAATTTTGCTTTTTCACATGTAATAGATGTTTTT
>CAYQRG010000185.1:0-4139 GCA_964419645.1 uncultured Eubacterium sp. | reverse complement strand
TTTCCGTACTGCCAGAGATGAACTGCTGTTAGGCATTGCCTATTTATGCTTTACTTTCTCATTGTTAGCAGTTGTTCCGACAAACAAAAAACGGTTATTCAGTCTGTTTTACGGATTATTGCTCTCAATTATACTGATACAGCTCATACAGGCAGAAATCATAGCCAACCCGTACGAAAAATTGCTAAATATAAATATTCCGGTTTAACAGACAAATCCCCGCCGCCGTCCTGCTTCCGGCTTCTAGGGATTTTCAAATTTTAACTTGACAATATGAAATGCCTATGTTAGCCTATAAACACTCTTTGCACTGCATATAAATCTACAGTACAAACTGAACAGACCGTGACCATGTGTCATGGAGTCGGGTCACATAAGTGGCAGTGGAATTTTCTATCCACGGGACAGTAGTTACTAATACTGGCTCGTGGGTATATTTTTTTATAAAAGCGATATTCTAAATCCCACATATATTGGTGTAATAGAGCTATGAAACAGTTTGGAGGTACTTCGTATGTGGAGACATCGAATAGCGAAAAAATCACATATTGAGCCAGATAATCATTTCCAAAAAGTCGCAGACAGAGTGTCAGCCGTGAGTATTGCCGTCAATTTGATATTGTGTGTGTTTAAGTTTCTAGCAGGCGTTATAGCTCATTCCAATGCCATGATCAGTGATGCCATTCATTCTACATCGGACGTGTTTAGTACGATCGTAGTAATGATCGGAATCAGGCTTGCTTCAAAAGAAGCGGATAAAGAACATCCTTACGGGCATGAGCGTATGGAATGTGTAGCGGCCATGATACTGGCAATGATTCTATTTATGACAGGCCTTGGCATTGGAATGGAAGCATTGAAAAATATTTTATCCGGCAATTATGCCAATTTGCAGATACCAGGGATTTTAGCTCTGATTGCAGCAGTCGTTTCTATTATAAGCAAAGAAGCTATGTTTTGGTATACAAAAGTCAACGCAACAAGAATTGACTCCAGTGCGCTTTTGGCAGATGCATGGCACCACCGTTCGGATGCGTTTTCCTCCGTAGGGGCTTTGATCGGAATTGCAGGGGCAAGGCTTGGCTTTCCGGTTATGGATTCAATTGCAAGTTTCGTGATTTTTTTATTTATCATTAAGGCTTCCTATGACATTTTTAAGGATGCTGTCAATAAATTGGTAGATCATTCCTGTGACGAAGAAACAGAACGGCAAATTTATGAACGCGTTATGAGAAATCAAGCAGTTATGGGGATAGACTCGCTCCATACGCGTATTTTTGGAAACAAAATATATATAGATTTAGAAATTGCAGTCAATGGTTCCTATACCCTGAATAAAGCCCATGAAATTGCAGAAGAAGTCCATTCGGATATTGAAAAAAATTTTCAAAAGGTAAAACATATTATGGTGCATGTAAATTCAGCCCAGACGGATGAGGAATAAATCCATCCTCACAAAAAGCAGCAGTCGTCGAAATCATTTCCGACAACTGCTGCTTTTATTTGTACGCTCTGTTTATTTTTAACGTTATACTGTATTTTTACAGGAAAACATATTTGCAGACAAACAATACTGCCAGTACATACATCAACGGAGTGATCTTCTTTGCTTTTCCGCAGATCACGTTGATTACTACATAAGAAATAACGCCGATTGCGATTCCTTCGGAGATGCTGTATACCATTGGCATAGCGATCATACAAAGATATGCAGGAATTGCTTCTGCAGCATCATCAAAATTCACATTTAAGATTGCAGATACCATTAAAAATCCTACAAAGATCAATGCCGGAGCTGTTGCAAATCCCGGAATTGCCGTAAAGATCGGTGCAAAGAAAATTGCCAGCAGGAATAAAAAGCCGGTAACAACAGATGCAAGTCCTGTTCTTGCGCCTTCGCCTACACCTGCAGAGCTTTCTACGAATGTAGTGGTTGTAGAAGTACCGAAAATTGCTCCCACAGAGGTTGCAATTGCATCTGCTAGTAGAGCCGGTTTGATTCTCGGAAGTTTTTCATCTTTATCCAGCATGCCTGCTTTGGAGGATACACCAATCAATGTTCCGATGGTATCAAACATATCTACAAACAGGAAGGATAATAAAATTACGATGAAATTGAATATGCCCACACCAGAGAAATCTGCCTTGAAACACTGTCCAAAAGTTTTGCCGATTGCAGAAAAATCTGTCATCGCCATAGACGGATACAGAGAATAGAATCCGTTCTCCACATCAATCGTATAAATGCCGGTTGCCTGGGCAAGCATTCCAAGTACCCAGGTTGCAACGATACCGATCAAAATGGAGCCTTTCACGCCTTTAATGTATAAAACTGCTGTGATAAAAAGTCCGATCAATGCAAGCACTGCACAGATACCCTCTGTATGCCAGTTACCTGCGAAGTCTACATAAGAAACAAGCGTAGAATCATTTGCCACTGCAAGATGAGCTCCCTGCAGTCCGATAAATGCAATAAACAGACCAATACCTGCGCTAACGCCTTTTTTCAGCGTACTGGGAATGGCATCAAAAATCGCTTCTCTCACATTTGTAAGTGATAATACGATAAAGATCAATCCTTCAATAAACACTGCCATCAAAGCTATCTGCCAGGAATATCCCATAGCGCCGCAGACGGTAAATGAAAAATAAGCATTCAATCCCATGCCAGGAGCTAATGCAAACGGGTAATTTGCCAGCAGCGCCATCGCCAGCGTTCCTACAAAGGAAGCCAGACAGGTTGCTATTAATACTGCCGTCGCATCCATATTGGAACCGAATTCATTGGCAAGCAGGCTTGGATTTACGGCAAGAATATACGCCATTGTCATAAAAGTCGTAATTCCGGCAATTACTTCTGTCCTCACCGTCGTGTGGTTTTCATTTAACTTAAAATACTTTTCTAACATAAAAAATCTCCCTTATTCTTAATTTCCCTCGTATGTAATTACCGATGCCACATCATAATTTTTCAGCTTGTCCCTGCCTTTTAATCCGGCAAGTTCCATTAAGAAAATAATCTTAACAACTTCTCCGCCTAATTCTTCAATCAATTTGACACAGGCCTCTATGGTACCTCCTGTAGCAATCAGATCGTCTACAAGTATCGCTTTCTGTCCGGGCTGAATGGAATCCTTGTGCATTTCTATTTCTGCGCTTCCATACTCCAGATCATACTTCGCTGCTATGGTCTCACAGGGAAGTTTGCCCTTTTTGCGGACCGGAACAAATGGTTTGCCAAGTGTATAGGCAATCGGCACACCGAAAATAAATCCTCTGGATTCTGTTCCCACAACCACATCAAAATCTATGCCGTCAAGAAGCCGGATCATAGAATCAATTGCCAGTTTTAAACCTTCCGCATCCTGCAGAACGCTTGTCACATCCCGAAAAATTACTCCTTTTTCCGGAAAATCAGGAATATTCCGTACATATTCTTCCATTTTCTTCATCTTCTGCACCCCCTTTCCTCTAATATGATATGATTTCATATCCGTCGTCTGTCACAAGGACCTGAACTTCCCATTGGGCAGACGGTTTGCCGTCTTCTGTATATGCGGTCCATCCATTCGCATCATCTATATAAATTTCTACACGGCCCATATTGATCATCGGTTCTATGGTAAAGATCATACCGGGAACCATTAACATTTCCGTTCCCCGTTTGCTGTTATAACTTACCCAGGGATCTTCGTGAAATTCAAGTCCCACACCATGTCCGCCGATTTCCCGTACCACGGTATATCCGTTGGCATATGCATGATCATGGATTGCCTGTCCCATGTCTCCAAGGAATCCCCAGGGCTTGACCTCTTTTAACCCCACATCAATACATTCTCTTGCTACTTTTACTAACCTTTGCTTTTCCGGGCTTACTTCCCCGATGCAGAACATTCTGGAAGAATCGGAATAATATCCGTTTAATACGGTAGAAATATCTACATTTAAAATATCTCCTGCCTTTAAAATGTCCTGCTCGGAAGGAATCCCATGACACACCTGCTCGTTTACGGATGTACAGGAACTCTTGGGAAATCCCTGATAATTCAGGGGAGCCGGGAAACCGCCCATGCGAGTGGTTTTTTCATACACCATTCGGTCAATTTCCTCTGTACTCATGCCTTCATGAATATGTTCTG
>CAYQRG010000184.1:0-4159 GCA_964419645.1 uncultured Eubacterium sp. | reverse complement strand
CCAAAGGATTTGTAGACGGCTATTATTACAAGCCCAGGGTAGATATGGAAGTACTAAGGACCTATCATGAGGGAATCATTGCATTAAGCGCCTGTCTGGCCGGAGAGGTACAGCGCTACCTGGTGCGGGGATTTTATGAAGAGGCGAAAGAGACGGCATTTAAGTATCAGGATTGTTTTGGTGAGGGGAATTTCTTTCTAGAACTGCAGGACCATGGGATTTCCCAGCAGCAGACGGTGAACCAGCAGCTAATGCGCCTCTCCAAAGATACGGGGATTCAGTTAGTGGCTACTAATGACGTACATTATACTTATGAAGAAGATGCCGAACCCCATGATATCCTCCTCTGCCTTCAGACCGGGAAGAAATTAAGCGATGAGAACCGGATGCGCTATGAAGGCGGACAGTATTATGTCAAGTCGGAAGAGGAAATGAAAAAGCTCTTTCCCTATGCATTAGAGGCAGTGGAAAATACCCAGAAGATTGCGGACCGCTGTCATGTGGAGATTGAGTTCGGCGTCACGAAGCTGCCGGATTTTCCGGTGCCGGAAGGCTTTACGACGTATGAATATATACGGAAACTCTGCTATGACGGATTAAAAGAACGATATGCAGAGATTACAGAGGAATTGACAGACCGTCTGGAATACGAACTGGGCGTAATCAAGAATATGGGCTATGTGGAATATTTTCTGATCGTATGGGACTATATTCGTTTCGCAAGAGAAAAAGGAATTATGGTGGGGCCCGGCAGAGGAAGCGCAGCAGGCAGTCTTGTTTCCTATACAACGGGGATTACTAATATCGATCCGATTCCCTACAATCTGATTTTTGAGCGGTTTTTGAATCCGGAGCGTATTTCCATGCCGGATATCGACGTGGATTTCTGCTTTGAACGAAGGCAGGAAGTGATTGATTATGTAATCGAAAAATACGGCAAGGAATGTGTTACGCAGATCGTTACCTTTGGAACCCTGGCTGCAAGAGGTGTTATCCGGGATGTAGGGCGTGTGATGGACCTTCCCTATGCCTTTGTGGATACCATTGCAAAAAGTATTCCAACGGAACTTGGAATTACCATTGAAAAAGCCCTTAAAATGAATCCGGAGCTTAGAGGCAGATATGAAAGCGATGAAACGATAAAGCGCCTGATCGATATGTCGAAACGGCTGGAAGGACTGCCCAGACATTCTTCCACCCATGCGGCAGGCGTGGTAATTTCCCAGAAGCCCATGGAAGAATATGTGCCTCTCTGTCTTGGAATTGACGGTATGGTCACAACCCAGTTTACCATGACTACCATTGAAGAGCTGGGACTTTTGAAAATGGATTTCCTGGGGCTTCGCACATTGACAGTAATTAAAAATGCAGTGGAGCTGGCTGAGAAAAACCATGGTGTTACAATAGATATTGACCATGTTGATTTTAATGATCAGGCTGTGCTGGAATCCCTTGGTACAGGGAAAACAGACGGGGTGTTCCAGTTGGAAAGCGCCGGCATGAAGAATTTCATGAAGGAATTAAAGCCCAAAAGCCTGGAAGATATCATTGCGGGGATTGCCCTTTACAGGCCGGGACCTATGGATTTTATTCCTGCCTATATCCGGGGCAAAAATCAATCCGGACAGATTGTATATGACTGTCCACAGATGCAGCCTATTTTAGAGCCGACTTACGGATGTATTGTCTATCAGGAGCAGGTAATGCAGATCGTAAGAGATCTGGCCGGCTATACACTGGGACGAAGTGACCTGGTGCGGCGTGCCATGTCTAAGAAAAAGCAGTCCGTTATGGAGCAGGAGCGTAAAAATTTTGTCTACGGAAATCAGGAAGAAGGCGTTCCCGGATGTGTGGCAAAGGGAATTGACGAAAAGACAGCCAATAAGATTTTTGACGAGATGATTGATTTTGCCAAATATGCATTTAACAAGTCCCATGCGGCGGCTTATGCAGTAGTGGCATATCAGACGGCTTATTTGAAATATTATTATCCCATTGAGTTTATGGCGGCTCTTATGACTTCCGTGCAGGACCATGTAACAAAAGTTTCCGAATACATTTTAACCTGCAGGAGAATGGGGATTTCCATTCTTCCTCCGGATATCAACGAAGGAGAAAGCGGTTTTTCCGTTTCCGGAGAAAGCATCCGCTACGGCCTTTCTGCGATTAAGAGTGTGGGGCGTCCTGTCATTGACGCTATTTTGGAAGAAAGACGCAGCAACGGAAAGTTTTCTTCTTTAAAGGATTTTCTCACCAGAATGAGCGGTGGAGAAGTCAATAAACGGGCGGTGGAAAATTTTATTAAGGCAGGCGCCCTTGACGGGCTTGCAGGAACCAGAAAGCAGAAAATGTTTTCCTATATCGGCATTATGGACGGAATCAGCCAGGAGAAGAAAAACTCCCTGGAAGGACAGATGAGTTTATTTGACCTTGTTTCCAAGGAAGAACGGCAGTCCTATGAAACTGCGATGCCAGATGTGGGAGAATACGATAAAGAGACGCTTCTTGGCTTTGAAAAAGAGGTGCTGGGGGTTTATATCAGCGGTCATCCGTTGGAGGAATATGAGGAACGCTGGCGGAAAAATATAACGGCAACGACGGCTGATTTTCTCCTGGATGAAGAGACAGGAGAGACCAAAGTCAAAGATAAAGAAATGGTTACAATCGGCGGCATGATTATAGACAAGACCATTAAATACACCAGAAACAACCAGGCTATGGCGTTTTTGACGATTGAAGATCTTTTGGGAACGGTGGAGGTTGTGGTTTTTCCCAGAAATTACGAGAAAGATCAGACACTTATGAAGGAAGAGGCAAAAGTTTTCATTCAGGGCAGAGCCAATGTAGAGGAAGAAAAGAACGGCAAGCTCATCTGCGAAAAGATTTATTCTTTTGATGCTGCAAAGAGGGAGCTTTGGGTACAGTTTGCGGACAAAAAAGAATTTGAATCCGGGGAGGAAAAGCTTTATGAGATGCTTTTGGATTCTGACGGAGAAGATAAGGTCGTTATATATCTGGCAGCAGAAAAAGCGATGAAACGACTGCCTGCCTCCAGGAATGTAGGGATTGATAAGAACCTGATCCGCCGTTTATCGGAATATTTTGGGGAAAAGAATATAAAAGTTGTTGAAAAGGCTATTGAAAAGAAGCGATAAAGATATTAAAATAAAAGCAGCAGGGTTAGCAACCAAAACGGAGTATAGATGAGGAGGACCATTTTATGATAAAAGAGATGAAAACAATAGGCGTATTAACCAGCGGCGGAGATGCTCCGGGAATGAATGCTGCAATCCGTGCAGTTGTCCGGGAGGGACTTGGAAAAGGTTTAAACGTAAAAGGAATCAAGAGAGGATATGCAGGACTCCTTTCAGATGAAATTATTGATATGCAGGGAAAAGATGTGTCAGATACGATTCAGCGGGGCGGTACGATTCTGCAGACAGCAAGATGTATGGAATTTACTACTGAAGAAGGTCAGAAGTTAGGCGCTGAAATCTGCAGAAAGCACGGAATTGATGGTGTGATCGTAATCGGCGGAGACGGTTCTTTCAGAGGAGCGCAGAAGCTTGCGGCTCTTGGAGTAAATACCGTTGGAGTGCCGGGAACCATTGACCTGGATATTTCCTGTTCGGAATATACCATTGGATTTGATACGGCTGTAAATACAGCTATGGAGGCCATTGACAAAGTACGTGATACTTCCACCTCTCATGAACGGTGCAGTATTATCGAAGTAATGGGAAGAGGAGCCGGTTACATTGCTCTTTGGACAGGTATTGCAAACGGAGCAGAGGATATTCTGTTGCCAGAGAGATATGATTATGACGAGCAGAAACTGGTGAATCATATTATTGAAAACAGAAAGCGCGGCAAACAGCACCACATTATTATCAATGCCGAAGGAATCGGACATTCTGTCAGCATGGCAAAGCGCATCGAGGCGGCGACAGGAATCGAGACAAGAGCGACGATTTTAGGACACATGCAGCGAGGCGGAAGTCCTACCTGTAAAGACCGCGTATATGCATCTATTATGGGAGCATATGCAGTGAATCTGCTCTGCCAGGGTAAGACCAACCGTGTAGTGGCATACAAAAATGGTGACTTTGTAGATTTTGACATTGACGAAGCGCTGGCAATGAACAAAGGTATACCAGAA
>CAYQRG010000183.1:3657-4170 GCA_964419645.1 uncultured Eubacterium sp. | reverse complement strand
AAGGGATACCCGGAGGGTATTTCCTTATTACTGCGCGTATTATTGATTCATTTTATAACCGCATTTCGGGCATACATTACCGCCCTTATACGAATATCCGCAACGGAAACAACAAATGGTTTCATGCTTTTCACTGGCAAGATACGTGACTTTTCTGGAATCCGGCTTTTCCTGCAGATAATGAATAAATTCTTCTAAGCAGTTTCCCCAAGCTGTCAATTCTTTCTTATCTACTGCATATGGAATCTTAATCTGCTCCCCATTATTTAATTCCAGAAAAAGTCCGGAATGGAAGAATCCTGTCTGTGAATTTAGTTTGCGGATGTCACCTATGGACACGGCATATGCATTTAACATAGTCCGGTAAAAAACATGCTCCGGTGTCAATATCATGCCTTCTTTGCCAGACCGGTCTCTGGAAGTATCCACTACAAGGATTGGATATTCAAATTCTCCCCTTGTAGTCCCATAGGTATCCAATGCATATTGAATGACTTCGTACTCCTCCGGTTT
>CAYQRG010000183.1:0-3647 GCA_964419645.1 uncultured Eubacterium sp. | reverse complement strand
AGCACTTTTCTTGCCGGATAGTAATGATATCTGTCGTTCTTATTGATCCTGCCATCTAATCCGTCACGCAGCCTGTGGACCAAAAGCTCACACTCGTCTGTTTTTAACTTTGCAAGCCGCTTTCTCATCATTTCCAGCGCATTTGTTTTTAATTCTGGTAAAAAGACACCCTCTTCTAACTTCTGGTATGCCTCCATGGTCTCTGCAATCGTCATCTGGGCAGGGTTGCCGCAGATCTCCGCTATGGTATTTTCATCTAAAACGCGCAGATCTTCTTGTAATTTCTGGAGATAAGGCTCTAATAATTCCGCCTCAAAATCCTGATTTTTCAATTGCTCCATAAGATCCGTCAGGCCTTTTCGTTCTGTTGTCCTGGCACGACGTATCATATTGGAAATTTCCTGTCTCTCTGCCTCCCTGCGTTTTTCGTCTAAATAATCTTCATAGGCTGTAAGGTCTGCCTCTGGATAGCCTTTCAAACGCTCGATATAACTCTTATATTGTTTCATATTCAGCTGCTTCGGCATCTTTTTTAAAAGTTCCTCCGCCTCTGACTGTGCCCTGCTATTTCGGATTGTATACAACGGATTTAAAACCGTTTCTTTTTCCTGCTTGGGCAGTTCGGTCTTTTCAATTTCTCCGATGGCATGGCAAATGCCGGCATAATTCTGATGGCTGCAGCTCTCAGCCAGATCTTTGACATATGCTCTGGTCAGCTGCTGCTCTTTCTTTTTAATCTCTTTCAGGAAAGGCTCTTTCTCGGTATCATAGAGATTTTGTTCCTCCGTAAGTTCCTTCCGTAACCCTGTGACCTGGGAAAGAGACAGTCTGTCTAACAGTCTGCATTTTGCCTCATATCTTTTTTTGACAGATTCCCGTCTGGGAGCCGGAATTTCTTTCGGGGAGGCTTTTTTCTCCTGTTCCTGTTCCTTTTTCTTATCTGCCAAACCTGTCTTTGAAACTGCATTCTCTGTATCTGCCGGTTTCCTTTCAGAGTTCTCCTGGAGCTTTATTGTTTCCTTTGAAACAGCTTCGTTCCGGGAAATCTGCTGTATGGGGCGGTTGTTATTAACAGCCTGCGTTTTATCAGAAACCGCCGGATCTGTTTTGGCGTCACTCTTTTTCATTTTTGCAGAGGAACGTTTCTCCTTCTCCTGCTGCAGTGTCTTTTCAAAACGCGGTATGCTCTTTTCGGAATAAAATCCTTCTTCTATCTTCTCTTCCAACTCTTCCAATCCGGCATCGGTGAATTGCCCTATACGATCGCAGATGGTTTCTACATCTTCTTCCGCATCCTGCACCTGCATCTGTTCTTTTCGATTCCGTACAGCTTCAAATTCATTGAACTTATAGTTGGAAACCCGGTCTCCCTTCGCTCCCAAAAGTTCTATATAATCCCGGTAAGCGTCCTCATCATTCAAAAATTCCATGATATAGACGTCTCCCTCAGAAAGCAGCTTCTCCGGCCTTGGCGTATAAAAAGAATGGCAGCGGCTGCAGGTGTATGCCCGCGCCAAAAATACGCCGCCCTCTGATGTTTCAATCCGAAATTCTTCTCCCACCGGAAATACCACCATGTGCAAATGCTCTTTACATTTTGGACAATGGTATCCTACCATATAAAAGTTATTGCCCTGCCGCATCTTCTGACGTTCTTCAAAAGTCGTCTGTGATTTGGAAAAAACAGCTTTCTTTTTCTTCCAAACCAGCTTGTGCCAAAGTCCCCTGGAAGATTCTTTGTCCGTCTGGCTCTCTTCTATGGTATCCTCCCTGGCCTCGATTGCCGCCTGTATCACGTCTTCATAACTGAGACGGATGCCGTCTTTATAAAATCGAAAATTCTCACGGGAATAGCCCGGTTCTATGGAGATCTCCTGCATAACCCCTGTAAAAATCCTGTTTAACTGGGCATAATCCTGTTCTACTTTGACCCCTCGGATCATTCCCCATTTTCCAAAAGCATACAATACCATATTTAATGTATTCTGTATTTTAATCTGATCCTTAATCTCGACAGTCTCATCTTCTTTTACGGGAATATCAATTAAATTTGTCAGCACTTTTCTGGTTTCAAAATTAAAAAATAAAGAACGCACCCTTCCCTGAAGAATTAAGTAGTCACCCACAACTACAAAATTGCCGGTCCACTCCACCGGTTCTTTCATTGTCCGAATCAACCTTTCAAAGGTTGCTTTTAATTCCAAATTCGTCTTCAGTATTATCATCTTTTACACCTCTCTTTCTAATATAAACTCTTATACCACTCCCGGTCAAGTAAACTTTATAAAGTTTTAATAATTCTTTTAGCCCTTGATTTTTCTAGCTTTTTCCATTTTTGTTAGCACTCTTTACGAAAGAGTGCTAATTTTCTATTGACTTTTCATTTTTTCAGTTATAATATGTATTGCAGAAAGAAAAATGAATTTGAAAAGGAGTGTTTTCTTATGGCAGAGAAACATGGTAATTTATCAATTAACAGCGACAATATTTTTCCGGTCATTAAAAAATGGCTCTATTCCGACCACGACATTTTCTATCGTGAATTAATCTCCAATGGCTGTGATGCGATCACAAAGCTCAAAAAGCTAGATATGATGGGCGAATACGAGCTGCCCGCAGATTATAAACCGGAGATTCAAATTGAAGTAGATCCGGATGCCAAAACCCTTACCGTTATCGATAACGGCCTCGGCATGACCGCAGATGAAGTCGAAGAATATATCAACCAGATCGCCTTTTCCGGCGCCAATGACTTCTTAGAGAAATACAAAGACAAAGCAAATGACGACCAGATCATCGGTCATTTCGGCCTTGGATTCTATTCCGCATTTATGGTTGCAGACGAAGTCCATATTGATACCCTTTCCTATCAGAAAGACGCCAGCGCCGTACATTGGGAATGCGACGGCGGTACGGAATTTTCCATGACTGACGGCATCAAGGAAGGTGTCGGAACGAAAATTACGCTCTTTTTGAATGAAGATTGTCTGGAATTTGCCAACGAATACCGTGCAAGGGAAGTCATTGAAAAATACTGCTCCTTTATGCCAATTCCCATTTTCTTAAAGAAAGCAAATGCCGAAACAGAATACGAAACCATTGATCCTGCGGACAAGCTGGATACCGATACCGTAGTAGAAACGATCATCGAAGAAGCCAAAACCGAAGAAAAAGAAAATGAAAACGGAGAAAAGGAAATCGTTGAAGTATCTCCAAGAACCGAGAAGTTAAAAATCGTAAAACGTCCGGTTCCCATCAACGATACGGCTCCTCTCTGGGCTAAGACACCAAAAGACTGTACCGATGAAGAATACAAAGCTTTCTACCGCAAAGTATTTATGGATTATAAAGAGCCGTTATTCTGGATTCATTTAAATATGGATTATCCGTTTAATTTAAAGGGTATTCTCTATTTTCCGAAAATCAATACGGAATATGATTCTATCGAGGGAACCATTAAGCTTTATAACAATCAGGTATTCGTTGCTGACAATATTAAAGAAGTCATTCCGGAATTTTTAATGCTGTTAAAAGGTGTTATCGACTGCCCGGATCTGCCATTAAATGTTTCCAGAAGCGCGCTGCAAAACGACGGTTTTGTAAAGAAAATTTCCGATTACATTACCAAAAAAGTTGCTGACAAACTG
>CAYQRG010000182.1:0-4195 GCA_964419645.1 uncultured Eubacterium sp. | reverse complement strand
ATATTTTCTTTGTGAATATTATTTTGATAGGCAATGATAATATCATTGAAAACGGATGACAGAGGTTTTCCGGAAAGATAGTCCTCATAGTAGTGATTCAGATAGATCGTAGGGGAAATATTCCTGGACTGGTCTTGAATCAGCAGTCCGTCTAACTGGATATTGTTGTTTTTGATAATTGGGTGTAAAGATACGCTGGTATTATCTCCAAAATAATTTTGTATGGAAGTAACAGCAGCAGATTTAAAAGTCTCATAGTTCATGTTTATAACTCCTTTTTATAATTGAAATAAGATGGAATTACAGGCATGAATTGTCAGATATGATACCTTCTGGGTATCCCATTATGACGTGCTCCTGTGGAGCGTTGCATAAGGTAGAATAAAAGATAAAAGATATGATAGTGTTTTGGCAGAAAAAAGCAAGTTTTCAGTGAGGTGTTACATAGGGAGCTTGCTTTTTTCAAGCCAGGTTCTGTTTTCCATGCTGGTGCCAAAGGCTTCCAACGCAATGTCATAGGTTTCGCTTACTTTTGCATTGATGGCCCTTAATTCTTTTCGGAGTTCCCGTTGTCCGACTTGTAATGAAGATGTTTCAGATTCGATTCGGTCAAGACGATTGTCTATGGAAGCTATCTTTTCGTCCATAGAAGCTATCTTTTCGTCCATAGAGACTATCTTTTCGTCCATAGAGACTATCTTTTCGTCCATAGAAGATATCTTTTCATTGATTGGTGTCAGTTTTTCATCAAATTTTCGATCGAATTTATCATCAATTATTTGGTTGAACTTTTCATCAAATACTTGGTTGAATTTTTCGTCAAATTTTTGGTCGAACTTTTCATCAAATTTTTGATCAAACTTTTCATCGAATTTCTGATCAAACATATCCGATATAGCCAGTAATAATTGTTCGTTACTCATACATTTCACCTCCTTTGAGGCAGAGTATAACACAGATCAGATGCAAAACGCAAGACAGAAGAAAATTTTTTCTGCTATTTCTTCTGCCTTGTACATATTTGCTAGATTTTGTTTAATATGACTTCAATTCTTTCCATAACTGATTGTACAGATTGGTGCTTTCTTCGTCCAAAGCGACATAAACTTCGCAATTATCGATCGTAGCCTGGTCAGGAAAAATCGTGGTATCGTTTTTTACGGAATCCTCTAGATTGTCATATACGGCAGTATTGGGTGTCGCATAATACACATAGTCAAAATTTATTGCCGCAATATCTTCTCTACAGAGAAAGTCCAAAAATTTTTCTGCATTTTCCTGGTTTTTACAGGTTTTGGGAATGAACCAGGAATCAATCCAGAGATTGGAACCTTCTTTGGGAACGCTGTAAGCCAGGTTGTCAGCCAGAGACTGGGCATTTCCGGCGGCCATTTCATCGCCGGTCTCATCTACAAAATAGGCATAGACCAAAGGCTTTTGTTCTATCAGCATCTGCAGGGCTTCCTTAAGCTCTGTTTCATCTATACTGTTTAAAGAATAGCCCAACTGCTTTAATGGAACTAAAAAACAGTCCCGCACACTGTTTTCCATAATGATTTTTCCGTCGTACTTTTTATCCCACAGGACATTCCAGGTGTCCGTTTCTTTCGCTTCCACTTCCTCAGTATTGTAGAGAATACCCACAGTTCCATAGAAGTAGGGGAGGGTATAACAGTGGCTCGGATCAAAAGCAGCCGAGGCGTCGATAATGCTCTGGCTGATGTTCTGATATTCGGGGATGTTGTCAAAATTCATTTCCAGCACTTCCCCTTCCCTGATCAGTTTCTGGATCATGTAGTCAGAAGTACAGAGCAGATCATAATCAATAGAACCGGCTTTGTATTTTGTGTACATTTCTTCCGGGCTTTCATACTCTTCATATTCCACCTGGATTCCGGTTTCCTCTTCAAAGAGTTTTAATGCATCCGGATCAAAATATTTTCCGTAATTTAGTATGGTCAGGGTTTCTCCGCTTTTCGTGGAATTGCCGCAGCCCATAAAAGCAGACAGGATAAAAAACAGAAGAAAAAAGAAAAAAAGTCGCTTTTTCATGACGTGTAGACTCCTTTCTACTTATTTGCACGTTTTTAATTATTTATCTCATTTTTCCTTGAGGAACCAATATTCATAACCATAAGCAGAACCAGCGCAACTCCGAATAACAGTGTGGACAGCGCATAAAGCTCTGGTTTGATTCCCTTACGAAGTTCTGTATAAAGCATGGTAGATAAGGTATTTACACCAGCGCCTTTGGTAAAATAAGTAATGGAAAAATCATCCAAAGACATGGTGACTGCCATTAAAAATCCGGAAAATACTCCTGGCAGGATATCCGGCCATACAATTTTGTAAAAAGCATAAAGGGGCGTCGCGCCCAGATCCAATGCAGCCTCATAGGCGGATTTACTGGTCTGATTTAGCTTGGGAAGTACATTTAAAATAACATAGTGAATGTCAAAGGTCAGGTGGGCAATTAATACGGTGGAAAAGCCCAGCTTTGTAAAACGTACAAATAATAGCATCATGGAAATGCCCGTAACAATATCTGCATTGAGCAGAGGGATGTTTGTTGCCCCTAAAAGAATGGCTTTTCCTCTGCGGCGCATGGCCTGTATGCCAATTGCTGCCAAAGTGCCGATAATAGTTGCCAAAACAGAGGCGGTCAGTGTAATTTGGAGTGTGGTGGCAAAAGCCTCCATAATCGTTTCATTTTGTAACATGGAAACATACCATTTGCCGGTAAAACCGCCCCAAATCACTCTGGATTTGGAATTGTTAAAAGATAATACGATCAGCACTAAAATCGGAAGGTATAAAAACAGAAAAATAAGAGCCAGATAGATTCTGCCTGAAATCTTTTTTACCATACTGCTGTGCCCTCCCCGTCTTTATTGTGTGAGTTCATAAATGCCATGCTGGCAATGACAAAAATCATCAATACGATGGACAAACCGCTGCCCATATTCCAGTCCATATTCTGCATGAATTCCTGTTCAATCACATTGCCGATGAGTAAAACCTTGCCGCCTCCTAAGAGATTCGAGATGACAAAAGAGGTCAGCGCAGGAACAAACACCATGATGATGCCGCTTACAACGCCGGAAATGGTCAGAGGAAAAATAATCTTCACAAATACCTGCAGCTGGTTAGCGCCTAAATCCCTGGCAGCATCAATGATATCCGTTCTGATCCGGTCCATGGCATTGTAGATCGGAAGGATCATAAAGGGCAGGAAATCATATACCATGCCGAATACAACCGTGGAAGGCGTATATAAAAGCTTCAGTTTCGGCAATCCAATTGCTGCAAAAATCGTGTTGAAAATACCGTTATTGGAAAGTAAGAGCTGCCAGGCCAGAACACGCAGCATACAATTCATCCACATGGGAAGCACAAAAATAAATACAACAAAACTCTGATGTTTGAAATGGAGACCGTTTAAGATCATAGCCAGAGGATAAGAAAGGACCAGGCATATGACCGTACATAACAAAGCCATTTTTAGGGAAAGCAACAGTGATTTTAAATGTACCGGGTTTGCTATGGCAGTAATGTTTTCCAAAGTAAAGCTGCCGGAAGAATCTGTTACGCCGTAGTATAAAATCATCAGAATCGGCAGCAAGATAAATCCGATGATCCATATCATATAAGGACCAGACAAAAACTGACGTTTGAATTTATACATTGACATCCACCGCCTTTTCATCACTGGATTCCGGTTTGTTCATAATCTGGATATTAAAAGGAATCACCGAGATTCCTACATGGGTTCCCATCGGGAACATTTTCGTCGTATGTACCAGCCAGTCATATCCGTTTGCATGAACTTCAATTTCATAATGAACGCCTTTGAAGATAATGGAGACGACATCTCCTTCCATAAATCCATTGGCAGGATCGGATAATTCCACATCCTCTGGGCGGATCACTACATCCACAGGTTGATTTTTCCCAAAGCCGGTGTCTACGCAGGGAATCTTCACACCCAAAATTTCCACCAGTTTATCTTCGATCATAATGCCGTCTATGATATTGCTGTCTCCAATAAAATCAGCCACAAAAGCATTGCAGGGTTCGTTGTAAATATCTTCCGGTGTGCCGATCTGCTGAATATATCCCTGATTCATGACCACGATCGTATCCGACATCGTAAGAGCCTCTTCCTGGTCATGGGTGACATAGACAAAAGTAATGC
>CAYQRG010000181.1:0-4203 GCA_964419645.1 uncultured Eubacterium sp. | reverse complement strand
GTTCTTTCCAGAGTCCCTTTTGGACCTTTTACAGTCACATGATTATTTTCTGCAATATCCACAGTAACGCCTGCGGGAACTGCGATTGGCATTCTTCCTATACGTGACATGCCCGTACCTCCTGTTTATTATAATTTGTAATTTATAGCCTACCAAACAAACGCAAGCACTTCGCCGCCTACCTGCAGCTTTCTGGCCTGTTTGTCTGTGATGATTCCCTGGTTTGTGGAAAGGATTGCAATTCCAAGTCCGCCAAGCACATACGGAATCTTATCTTTGCCAGCATATACACGAAGTCCTGGTTTTGAAATTCTCTTAATGCCGGAAATAATTTTTTCATTTTTATCTGCGCCGTATTTTAAGGTAACACGGATCGTTTTAAAATTGTTTTCTTCAATGATGTCATATTTTACAATATATCCTTCATCTACTAAGATGTCAGCGATTGCAACTTTCATCTTAGATGCCGGAATATCTACTGTATCATGTTTAGCAGTATTTGCATTACGGATTCTTGTAAGCATATCTGCAATTGGATCGCTCATTGTCATGATGAATTTTCCTCCTTACCAGCTTGCTTTTTTCACACCCGGAATCTGTCCTTTGTATGCTAATTCCCGGAAACATATTCTGCAGATACCGTATTTTCTTAAATATGCATGTGGACGTCCGCAGATTCTGCAACGGCTATATTCTCTGGTAGAGAATTTCTGTTTCCGCTGCTGTTTTACTTTCATAGATGTTTTTGCCATTCAAATTCCCTCCTATTGTTTTGCAAACGGCATTCCGAACTGAGTCAACAGCTCACGGCCTTCTTCGTCGGTCTTTGCTGTAGTTACGACAATCACGTCCATACCTCTGATTTTGTCAATCTTATCGTATTCGATTTCCGGGAAGATCAACTGCTCTTTGATACCAAGAGCATAATTTCCTCTACCGTCAAATGCATTTGGATTGATACCGCGGAAGTCACGTACACGAGGCAATGCAAGATTTACAAGACGGTCAAAAAACTCATACATTTTCTCGCCTCTTAAAGTAACCTTACATCCGATTGGCATGCCTTCTCTGATCTTGAAGTTTGCAATAGAATTTTTTGCTTTTGTGATAACAGCTTTCTGCCCTGTGATCGTTTCCATATCTTTTACGGCAGCCTCTAATATCTTTGCATTCTCTTTTGCTTCACCAACACCCATGTTGACAACAATTTTGTCAAGCTTGGGTACCTGCATTTTATTTTTATATCCGAACTTTTTCATCATAGCGTCTACGATTTCGTTCTGATACTGATCTTTCAGTCTACTCACCTGTTTTGTCCTCCTCTCCGATTAATCAATGATATCACCAGTTGATTTGGCAAAACGAACTTTTTTATCTCCATCCATTTTAAAGCCTACACGGGTAGCTTTTCCTTTGTGAAGATACATTACGTTTGACGCGTCAATTGGTCCTTCCTGATGAATGATACCGCCCTGCTGATTTGCCATGCTCGGTTTTGCATGTTTGGTAACCATATTGATACCCTCTACAAGAAGTTTATTGGTCTTTCTGTTTACAGAAATAACTTTTCCTTCTTTATCTTTGTCTCTTCCGGCGATTACTTTTACCATATCGCCTTTCTTAATTTTACTTGTAGCCATCAAAGCACCTCCTACAATACTTCCGGAGCCAGGGAAACGATTTTCATAAACTGTTTCTCACGCAGCTCTCTAGCTACCGGTCCAAAGATACGGGTTCCTCTTGGAGTTTTGTCTTCTTTGATAATCACAGCAGCATTTTCATCAAATTTAATATAAGAACCATCTTTACGACGGGCACCTTTTTTTGTACGAACAACTACAGCTTTTACGACATCGCCCTTCTTAACAACGCCGCCTGGTGTTGCGTCTTTTACCGTAGCAGTAATCACATCACCGATATTCGCATATCTTCTGGTAGATCCACCCATAACACGGATACATAAAATCTCTTTTGCTCCTGTATTGTCGGCTACCTTCAGTCTGCTCTCCTGTTGTATCATGCTAAAGCCTCCTTTTTCCTGCCCACGCAGTGTGGCATACGTTATGCCCTGCGGGTATTCCTTTTACTTATTTCGCTCTCTCTATGATCTCTACAAGTCTCCATCTCTTATCTTTGGATAAAGGCCTTGTTTCCATTACTTTGACCGTATCGCCGATTTTGCAGTCGTTGTTTTCGTCATGAGCCTTTAATTTATAAGTTTTCTTCACGATCTTGTTGTAAAGAGGATGTCTTACATTATCTCTGACAGCAACAACTATTGTTTTCTGCATCTTGTCACTTACAACGACACCTATACGCGTTTTTCTAAGATTTCTCTCTTCCACAGCCTATATTCTCCTTCCCGTTTTACTCTGCCACATTCGCCTTTTCAGTGATTACGGTTTGAATCCTGGCGATATTTTTTCTGACTTCTTTGATTCTGCTGGTATTTGCCAACTGGTTAGTTGCATTCTGGAATCTCAAATTGAAAAGCTCTTTTTTAGCCTCAACTAACTGTGCATTTAAATCTGCAACAGACTGTGATTTTAATTCTTCTAAATATTTTTTAGTTTTCATTTGATTCACCGCCTTCTAAGTCTGCACGTGAAACTATTTTACATTTACAGGGTAATTTATGAGTAGCAAGACGCAATGCCTCTCTTGCAACTTCTTCCGGCACTCCGGAGATCTCGAACATTACGCGTCCTGGTTTCACTACAGCCACCCAATATTCTAAGGTTCCTTTTCCAGAACCCATACGAGTTTCAGCAGGTTTTGTGGTTACTGGTTTATCCGGGAAGATCTTGATCCAGACTTTACCGCCACGCTTTACGTAACGAGTCATAGCAACACGGGCTGCCTCAATCTGATTAGAACGAATCCAGCATGGCTCCATTGCAACAATACCATATTCACCGTTTACGATCTTATTTCCCCTCGATGCTTTTCCGCGCATACTTCCACGGAACTGCTTACGACGTTTTACTCTCTTAGGCATTAACATAATTTACGAGCTCCTCCTTCCTTATTTCCCTTTGTCGGAAGTACTTCTCCCTTGTATACCCAGACTTTTACACCAACTTTTCCGTAAGTTGTGTCTGCCTCTGCAAATCCATAATCAATGTCTGCTCTCAATGTCTGAAGCGGAATGGTACCTTCACTGTAAAATTCCGTACGTGCCATATCAGCTCCGCCAAGACGTCCGGAACAGGATGTTTTAATTCCCTGTGCGCCGGCTTTCATGCAGCGTCCCATACAGGATTTCATTGCTCTACGGAAAGAAACACGGTTTTCAAGCTGCAGTGCAATATTCTCTGCTACTAACTGTGCATCTTTGTCCGGTCTCTTTACTTCTTTGATGTCTACGACCAATTTCTTGTCGGTTAATTTCTGAACTTCAGCTTTTACTTTTTCAATTTCTGCTCCACCTTTTCCGATTACTACACCAGGCTTTGCTGTATAAATAATAACTTTCACGCGGTCAGATGCACGTTCAATCTCAATCTTGGAAACACCTGCTGCGTATAATTTTCTCTTAAGAAATGTTCTGATATTGTAGTCTTCTACTAAAAAGTCTGCAAAATCTGCCTCAGCATACCATTTTGAGTCCCAATCTTTAATGATACCAACTCTTAAGCCATGAGGATTTACTTTCTGTCCCATGTTCGCCCTCCTTATTTCTCATCCAGCACAATTGTTATGTGGCTCATTCTCTTTTCGATTCTGTAAGCCCTGCCCTGTGCCCTTGGTCTGATTCTCTTCATTGTCGGCCCCTTATTTGCATAACACTCTGCAATATAAAGGTTTTCTGCTTTCAAGCCATTGTTGTTCTCCGCATTGGCAATTGCAGATTTCAGCAGCTTTAAAAGCAGGCTGGAAGCATACCTTGGATTATAAGCCAAGATAGCAAGCGCCGTTGCAACATCTTTGCCTCGGATAGCATCTAACACAAAACAAGCCTTCTGTACGGATACTCTGGCATACGATAATTTTGCGGAAGGCCTTGTATCTTTCTGTTCATTTCTCTCTCTCTTTATCTGGGATCTATGTCCTTTTGCCATGGATAAAACCTCCTTTCAAATTACCTTACGCCTGATTTCTTTTCGTCTTTTCCATGTCCCCTGTAAGTTCTGGTGGCTACGAACTCACCGAGCTTGTGTCCAACCATATCTTCCGTAACATATACCGGAACATGTTTTCTTC
>CAYQRG010000180.1:2693-4266 GCA_964419645.1 uncultured Eubacterium sp. | reverse complement strand
CAATAGAAGGTTATAACAAATGAAGCTATTTGTAGGGCATCATGAAACAACCCTGTATAGGAATTGGGCTGGCATTGAAAGATGCGGTAAAATATAGTATGCTATAGTTATACATTTAAGACACCACTCCGAAGGAGTGTGGCATATTGGGATGCCCGGAGGGTATACATTTATAGAAATTATTTAGAAAAGAGGATGATAAGGATGGGTAAGAAAAAAGTAATATCTGCCATTGTGTTTGTGGCAATTGCGATGGTATCAGGTGCTATAGTTTCAATTTATGAGATGGATAAAAGTTCAGTGGAAGCCAAGGGCGCAGCGCAGGCGGAGATGACATTTTCCTGTGGAGTATCGGGATGTACGCAGACGGAAGTACACCGGCACGGTCTTTGTGGAATTGACGGATGCATGCAGATTGGGGAGCACAATCACAGCAGATGCGATATAGCAGAGTGCACGGAAACAGAAGTGCATATGCACAACGGAGAATACTGTTATCCCCATAGTGCAAATGATGGGCATGCATACCATAATTGCGGGATGGCAGGCTGTACAGAGGCGGAGAGCCATACACACAATTCCTGCGGGATTTCAGGCTGTACAGAGATGGAGAGCCATACGCATAACTTTTGTGGAGTAAGGGGCTGCACGCAGACAGGAGAGCATACACATGAAGAAAACAGGCATGGAGAAAACAATGGGAATCATCATCAGTCTGGTCATGGAGGTAGACATCAATGAAAATAATAGGAATGATCGGTGGAATGAGTTGGGAAAGTACGGTTACTTATTATCAGGTGATCAATGAAACGATAAAGCAGAAGCTTGGCGGATTTCATTCTGCGAAAATCTTGTTGTACAGTGTAGATTTTGATGAAATCGAAAAGTGCCAGGCAAGCGGAAGCTGGGATAAGAGCGCAGAGATTTTAGCGGATGCCGCTATGCGTCTTGCGCAAGCGGGAGCGGACTTCATCGTCATATGCACAAATACCATGCACAAAGTTGTTCCGGAGATTAAAAAGCATATATCGATCCCGATCATCCATATTGCAGAAGCTACTGCAGAGTGCCTGAAGGAAAAGGGCATCACCACAGTTGGTTTGCTTGGTACGAAATACACAATGATGCAGGATTTCTATAAAGCCAAGTTAATGGAGGCCGGGATCAGGGTAGTGATTCCGGATGAGGATGATGTGGAGGTTGTGAACCATGTCATTTATGACGAGCTTTGTTTGGGAATTATCAGAAAACAGTCACAGATGAAATATCTGTCGATTATTGAATGCCTGAAAGCAAAGGGAGCCCAGGGCGTCATTCTTGGATGTACGGAAATCGGATTGTTGATACACCAGGAAGATACAGATATACCGGTGTTTGATACAACTCGCATTCATGCAGAGAAAGCTGCTGCATTATCGATTTGCAATGAGACAGATGTGATAAAATAGCATCACTGCAAAAATCAAGATCTGTCTACGGGGAGGAAAAATTTTAATGATAGGATTAGGAACAATAGTCAATGCGATTGCAATCATAATCGGAGGACTGGGAGGGCTTGTATCAAGAAAATTTT
>CAYQRG010000180.1:0-2683 GCA_964419645.1 uncultured Eubacterium sp. | reverse complement strand
TTAAAGGAACGTTATCAGGAGACAATTACAAAAGTAATGGGATTTGCAGTCATTGTAATGGCGCTTGGCAGTACATTATCACAGATGCTTGTAGTAAAAATTACAGAAACTTCTGATCAACTGAGCGCAACTTTAGATACCCAGGGTACTATGATGATGATTCTTTCCCTTGCAGCAGGCGCATTGCTTGGGGAACTGCTCAATCTGGATCAAAAGTTTGAGAGGTTTGGAACGTGGCTGCGGGATAAGACGGGCAATCAGGAAGACAGCCAGTTTATAGATGCGTTTGTCACAGCGTCTTTAACCGTATGCATTGGAGCAATGGCAATTATCGGCGCGATACAAGATGGGATTGGCGGCAGCCATGATACCCTTTATGCAAAAGCGATTCTGGATCTGATTATCATTGCCATGATGACAGCGTCCATGGGCAAAGGATGTATTTTTTCTGCAATACCGGTAGCCGTTTTTCAGGGGACGATTACACTGTTGGCAAGAGAGGCGGTGTCGGTTATGACCGATGCAGCTCTTAGCAATATTACATTAGTGGGGAATGTTTTAATTTTGTGTGTTGGTGTGAATCTGATCTGGCCGAAGACGATTCGTGTTGCAAATATTCTGCCGGCAATTGTGATTGCGGTGATATTTGCAATGTTATAAATATTTTACAGCAAATAAAGTCGGTTTCACAGCATTTTACGAGCAAAATGCCATTCCTGTTCCGATACCATAAGAAAGGCAGGGAAAATGCTATCTGTATTACAACCAGAGAAAGGAAAGCGCGCATGGTATACGATGAATTATGCTGGAAATTCATATCCTGCGGGGTGACAGTCGCAGAAATTTTAATGACAGGATACTGTCTTTACCGGTTTGCAAAACCTTTTATGGAAGATGCACAGGAAGCCGGAAAAAAAGCATTCTGGGTTGGCATGTCTTATTCTCTGGTTATGCTGCTGATTTATCGGATACCGTTGGTCCTAAATTATTTTATGGCATACGGTGTAGGAGTTTTAGCAGCGTTTATTGTGATGTGCCGGATAGACTGGAGAAATTACGAGCAAAAAGCATTTGTTGCCGTGACATTTTTTGCATTGCGTTGGTTTACTTCTGCAATGGCAGAAATTCTGTATGATAAGCTGTACTATTTTACGGGAAATACACATTACATGAAAATGCATCCGGATTTATCCTTTGCCCTATATGCCGGTGTGAACGTGTTTTATCTGGCGCTGGAATTTTTGTTTACAGTTATAGGCATCTGGTGTGTTTTGAAAAATTACGCATATAAGCGTATGCCGATGTCGAAAAAAGAGCTGTTGTCGCTGACAATTCCCTTCCTTATGGAAGTTACGGGCTGTGAGATCATAGGGAGTTACCGTAATTTTTATATAGCAACAGCAGGAAAAAATTCAGACCGTTATGATATGCTTTCATTGCTCTATTATATGGTTGCGTTTGTTACAATTGTAGTGATGATTGGGTTATATCAAAAGATCAAAGCAGGTCAGGAGGAAAAACTGCAAAGTGAACTGTTCGCTGCGCAGTTTGACGATTTCAGACAGCATGTGGAGCAGGTAGAAAATCTTTATCAGGATATCCGCAGTATCAGGCATGATATGACAAACCATCTCATTACCTTAGAAAGGCTTTATGCCGGCAATCAAACAGAGGAGGCGAGAGCTTACAGCCTGGAGTTGAAATCTGCGCTTGCCGGGATGAAGGGGACAGTCAACAGTGGAAATCCTGTCACAGATGTTATTTTACAGGAAATTCAAAATGAGGCAGAGAAGAGAACCATTCCTTTTGATGTGGACTTTCACTATCCAATCGATTCAAACGTGAACGCTTTTGATATCAGTGTCATTTTAAATAATGCGCTGCAAAATGCATTGGAACATGCAGAAAAAGGAGAGCGGCCTTTTCTGTCTATTCTTTCTTATCGCAGGAACAATGCCTATATGATTGAGGTCCGCAATCGTTTTATGGGAGAGCTGCATTGGGACACAGAAAGCGGACTGCCGGTTACTTCAAAGAAGAAAACGGCAGGGCATGGTTATGGGCTTTCTAATATACGGAAAGTTGCGGAGAAATATTCCGGAGATATTGAGATTGAAGTGAAAGACGGGGAGTTTTGTCTTAGCATTTTATTAATGGTGGGAGAGGAATTTTAAATTTCATTTTTCCACACAGAGAATGTCTCCAACGTTGCAGTCCAGATACTGGCACATCTTTTCCAGCACATCAAAGCTGATCCGTGTCGTCCTGCCGTGATTCAGATTCCGCAGTGTAGTAACCGAAATCCCGGTATCTTTTGACATTTGATTCTGTGAAATTCCCTTGTTTTCTAAAATTTGATTCAACATGATTTTCATTTTAAACACCTCAAAATTTATTTATGAAATAGGATTCCCTATGATTCGTAATAATATGTGTGAAATATGTATAACGCAGAAAATCTGTTTTGTTGACGTTAAATTATTTTCTTGTTAAAATGAAAGCGTTTACTTGCACGGAGGTGATAGCATGGATGAGACAAGCCAGAAAATTATTGATGCGGCAATGATGTTAGTTCGTGATAAAGGATATGTTGCGACTACTACAAAAGAGATTGCCAAAGCTGCAGGCGTGAATGAGTGTACATTATTCCGCAAATTTAAGAATAAGAAGGATATTGTATTGC
>CAYQRG010000179.1:0-4270 GCA_964419645.1 uncultured Eubacterium sp. | reverse complement strand
GCCTTCCCACTTGTCCATTTCGTCTATCTGTTCAATGGGCAGGAAGGTCAGCATTCTCAAACATTTCAACACATCTGCATCCGCTACATTTCTCCAATACTGATAAAATTCAAAAGGTGATGTTTTATTAGGATCCAGCCATACCGCTCCGGACTGGGTTTTCCCCATTTTCTTTCCTTCGGAATTCAACAGCAGATTAATCGTCATAGCATAAGCATCTTTTCCCAGCTTACGGCGGATTAATTCGGTTCCGCCAAGCATATTACTCCACTGGTCGTCACCGCCGAACTGCATATTACAGCCGTATTTCTGATACAAGGTATAGAAATCGTAGCTCTGCATGATCATATAGTTAAATTCCAAAAAGCTCAATCCCTTTTCCATGCGCTGCTTATAGCATTCTGCCGTCAGCATACGATTCACGGAAAAATGTGCGCCCACTTCTCTTAACACATCTACATAATTTAAGTCCAGCAGCCAGTCTGCATTATTGACCATCATTGCCTTATCATCACCAAAATCAATAAAACGGCTCATCTGTTTTTTGAAACAATCACAATTATGCTGAATCGTCTCTGTGGTCATCATCTGGCGCATATCACTCCGACCTGAAGGATCTCCGATCATTGCCGTGCCGCCGCCAATTAACGCAATCGGTTTATTCCCCGCCATCTGAAGACGCTTCATCAGGCAAAGAGCCATAAAATGTCCTACATGAAGACTGTCTGCTGTCGGATCGAATCCGATATAAAATACAGCTTTTCCTTCATTGATCAGTTCTTTAATCTCTTCTTCATCTGTCACCTGGGCAATCAATCCTCTGGCAACTAATTCATCATACAGTTTCATATAAATCTCCTTCCTAAATATAAAAAACTTCCATCCTGTCAAAGGACGAAAGTTCCGTTTCGTGTTACCACCTTTATTCACAGCCTGCTTGCGCCAAACTGCCTCTTGGGGTATCTCATATAAATACCCCTGTACGTTAACGTGTACAAATCCGTCACAGCCTACTGACTTAAAAAGCGTTCTGTGTGAAGCTCCAAGATGTATTCACTGCAGACTCTCCATGCACCTCTCACCAGCCGGTAACTCTCTGTATGCTTCTGCCTGCCGCTACTTCTTCTTATCACAGCCTTAATTTTGAAGTTATACCTATTATATGCAGTGTACCAGGTTTTGTCAATTCTAATTCCGGCAAAAAACTGCCAGGCAAAATGCGGCACTATTATGATCATAAATCATTTCACCAGAAAAATGCACAAAAATTTCCGCGATCATAATTTTCGATCGCGGAAGATTGAAAAGGCGCAGGCCGGATTTGAACCGGCGCGTACTGGTGTTGCAGACCATTGCCTTACCACTTGGCTACTACGCCGAATTACTTACTTATTTCATATTATCAAATACCTCTTTTTACGTCAAGACATTTATTGGTGCAAATCTGTAATCAATGGGATTATCGTACTGTAAAAACCCCTTTTAAAGAAGAAAACTTCTTTGCGCCTGCCGGTTTGACAGATTTTATCTCATAAGTATAGGTTCTTCCGGATGTTAATCCTTCAGAAAGATGTACTTCGCATTCATCATCGTCCCAGTCCACATAAGATGTTTTTGACGAATATGCTTTTCCGTTGGAATCCTGAATCAATACATAACTGTTTCTTTTATGCCGGATATCATACTTAAAATCAAAGCTAACCGTATATTCCATTCTTCCGTCTTCATAATCCGATTCATATTTTACTTTCTTTACAACAACATTCTTCTTACGGGCAGGCACTTTTGCCTTTATGGTAATTGTCCTATAAGAAGAGCCTGGCTTCATAATACCGGAAATCTTAATTTTATAAGTTCTTCCATATTTCATATTTTGAATGAAAATCTCACAGTCATCATCATCTTTGTCTGTCAAATAACCTTTGTAGGATTTTCCTTTGTTATCTTTTACGGAAATAACTTTTGCGTCGTAACTCCATATAACCCTGGAGATAAAATCCACGTCAATAATTCCATAAGAATCGTCTGCGGATACGCGGCCAACCTTGATACGGTCAGATGCCCACATAGTTTGCGGTGCAATACTAATTAATATGCAGAAAACAAGCAATATAGAACCTAATTTTTTCATGGACATTTCCCTCCCAGACTCAAAATTTTTATATTTACATTATAAAATCATTTTTTTTGACCGTCAAGTCGGGTAAAATGAAAAAAATATCTTTTCTTTGCAACAGATCCACCAATACTTCACACTATTATATATCACCCGTCAACCATTCAAAACAATAGGGGAATACTTATGAAACAAAATCTGCAGCAGATAAAAAAAGCAAAATCCGGTGACACAAATGCTTTCGCAGAATTGTACAGCAATATTTATCTCGATCTGTACCGTTTTGCACTTTATACTTTGAAAAATCCCGCTGACGCAGAAGATATTGTCAGCGAAACAGTTATAGATGCTTTTGTCTCCATTCGCAGACTCCGTTCTGCCGAATCTTTCAAAGCATGGATTTTCAAAATACTCTCTACGAAATGCAAACAGCGTTTCAAACAAATACAAAGTTCCGCGGTGGAACTGCCTGCAGATCTTCCGGATGAGGAGCATCTTTCTCATCTGGCGGAAATGCTGGATTTGCGTCATTATTTTTTCCTGTTGGAAGACGAAGAGCGTCTGATCATCAGTATGCACATTTTCGCCGGATATACCAGTCAGGAGATTGCAAAAATCCTTCATATGAACGCAAATACCGTACGTTCCAAAGAACACCGCGCATTAAAAAAGCTCGCTGACCAATTAAACAGCCAATAAAAGAAAGGTGATTTTATGACAGATAACGAATTATTAAACCAGATCCGGCAATCCGCCGAAGATATTGACATTCCGGATTCCATTACACCAGAGCGAATTTCCGCTAAATTAAAACATACAAAAGCTCCCACTTCACATTTCCGCTTTGCCCCTGCAAAAGCAATTTCAGCCGCTGCTGTTTTTCTTTTCATGGGTATTCTTTCCGGCATTACGTGGAATGCAGTTTATCATCCGGCAAACGATGCCTTACAGGAATCCGGCATCTCATCAAATGCCGACAAAACAGCTAATAAAGCTGATGAAAATTCCATTCCTTCACAAAAGGATTCTACCGCAGAACCTAAGAAAAACGCCGGAACTCTCTATACCATAGCTAAAAGCTATGACCAGATTTACGACGTATTAAACACCTCCAACAATTATTTAGAAGGAGAATATTATGTAAGCTATGATATAGATGAGGAAACGGCAGACGGCTATGATGCTGATGTGGCAACTGCAGAAAACTATGATGCTGATACGACAACTGCAGGCACATCAAACGGTGTTATGGAATTTGCCGCAGAAGACCGGGGTGAAGAAGCTCAGAAATTATCTGACAAAGAAAGTTTTTCCACCACAAATCTGCAGACAGAAGGCGTAGATGAAAGCGATCTGATCAAAACAGACGGTTCTTATATTTATACGGTAAAAGATCAGCATATTTTCATCACAGACACTGCCAATGGAAATTTAAAGCAGATCACCTCGCTTCATCCGGATTTAAATGCCGCCGATTCCATACTGGAGCTTTATGTGGATAATGATGCCCTGCTTTTGCTGGTACAACATTATGACACTTCGCTGGAAGAATCCTCTACACGTTACTATACAGACACTCCGGAAAGCTCTGCGAAAAAAGAATCCGGATTCCTTCCGTTAGAAGACATTGCATCGGAAAGCTATATGGAAACTGCCTATTCCACCGTATTATATGTTTACGATATCAAAGATCCCGCATCTCCTGTATTACAGGGGACGACTACCCAGGACGGTTATTACTATACCTCTCGGAAAATCGGAGATATTGTATATCTTTTTACACAAAAAAGTTTTTCCTATGGCGCCGTTTACCAAAAAGAAAGCAGCGCAGAAGGAGGCTTTATTCCCTGCATTAACGACACAAAAATCGCTTATGACCATATTTACCTACCCGAGGAAGGGCGCAGCGGACTGATCTGCTCTTCTGTCAATATCAAAAATCCGAAAGAAGTGATCGATGATATTATGGTAATTTATGATTATGCAGACATTTATGTAGGAAATGATTCTATTTATCTCTACCAGAGCAAATATCAAAATAACGGTACATTGACAGAAATCGCCAAATTTCAAATAAACGAAGGAAGTATCAATGCCGTAAATGCCGCATCTGTAAAGGGAAGTGTCTATGATACCTTTGCAATTCAGGAATAT
>CAYQRG010000178.1:1540-4289 GCA_964419645.1 uncultured Eubacterium sp. | reverse complement strand
AGGATAAAGAGTCCTATCAGAGAAGAAAATTTGGTTTTCGGGTGAAGGAAGCAAAGCTCCGTTACAGGAATTTTCAAAAAATGGGTATTCTCTTTCCGATTGGATGGCTGTATGTGCTCCGTCCGATTGTAGGAGGGATTCTGCCTTCAAAGCTCATTTCATTTTTAAAAAGAAGAGAGGGTATGAAGGTGAGAAGAGAGGAGAAGAAGGGTGAGAGCTGGCTTTGACCACAGACAACAAAGATTTATGCAGTACCGCAGTATACTTTTTCAGGAACAGTCGCACAAAAAGGCTTTGCAGAAATGCTTAAAAGGCGGCAAGGTGAGTACATATGATCAAATTTTTCTCCATGTATTTGCTCCCGTTGCAGTGGAATTTATCGAATGGGTACTAGCTCAGGCAGTCCAAGACAAAAAGAAACGCTTATATTTTTTAGCAAGAGATGGTTATCTCATGTATCATGCAGCACGGCTGATTTCCGATGAATTGGGCTATGATCTGGAGCTGCGATATCTGAAAGTGTCCCGTTATGCTATGCGGACAGCCTGTTATTTTCAGATGGGCAGCGGATGTATCGATTTGATTTGTTCCAATGGAATTGACATCACCTTTGAAAAAATGATGAAACGTGCTGCGCTGACAGAGGAAGAATCCTTTCAGATTGCAGAACTTGCAGGATTTTCAGGAAAAGAGAAAAAGATTTTAAATGACAGAGAGATTTTACAGCTAAAGAAGTCTTTGCGGCAGATGCCTCTTTTTCTGAAATACGTTTCTGCACATTCCAGGAAATGCCATAAGGCGGCTGTGGGTTATCTGAAACAGGAAGGACTGACAGAAAGCATCTCTTATGCACTTGTGGACAGCGGCTGGATCGGTACCCTTCAGCAAAGCATAGAACAGTTAGTAAAACGGCCGGTGGACGGCTATTATTTTGGTTTATATGAAATTCCCCCAAATGCAGATAATTCACGTTATAAGGCATTTTATTTTATGCCTAAGACGAATATACGAAGAAAAGTCTTTTTTTCTAATTGTCTGTTTGAAACGGTATTTTCTGCACCGGAGGGCATGACGTTGGGATATGAAAGCTGTGAAAATGGGAAAGGGACGCTATATGAACCAATAGAAAGCAGCACACATAATCCAAATGACAGAAGCGTTTTACAAAACAGAGCTTTGCTGATGAATTATGTGGCGGCATATGTAAAAGAAAAGACTTCCAGTGCAGGAACCAAACTAACAGAGAAGCTATGCACTCTATTTATGGGAGAGCCGGAGCTTTTTGAAGCAGAAATCTTTGGTTCCCAGCTTTTTTGTGATGACGTTCTGGAGCTTCAAATGCAGCCAGTTGCTGCAGATATCACAGAAGCGGATTTAAAAAATTGGGGAATATGCCGCAAATTCTTAATCAAAGCAGGCATCTATCGCAAGGAGCTGAAAAAAAGTGCATGGCCGGAAGCGAGTATTACTCTGACTGGCAGCTCCATAAAAAGGTATCTGCTGCAGGAGAGAATCTATAAATATCTTATATATTTCAGAAAGGCGTTTACAGCAAGGTGAAGGAAACAAGGAACAAAACCAGTATAAAACAGTATGTATTTGTGATCAGTGAGCTGACTTCCCGTGAGTTGAAAAGAAAATATGCCAGAAGTTCCCTTGGGGTGCTTTGGAGTATTTTTAATCCACTCTTATACATGGTTGTAATGACTATTGTATTTGCCGGTCTGTTTCGGTCTTCCATCGAAAAATTTCCGGTCTATATTTTGACCGCTTATATTATGTTTGATTTATATACGAAAGCCAGTGAAGCAGCGCTTACGGTTCTGGTGGATAATCGGGATCTGCTGATGAAAATCAAGTATCCCAGACAAATTCTGGTCTTATCCAGGGTATTTACTGCGTTGGTTAATTTTGGCTATATGCTGATTCCATATGTTCTGATGCTTTTTTTGTTTGGGGTCAGGATTCGGTGGACAGCTATAATTTTATTTGTTGACGTATTATTTGAATTGTTGTTTTCTGTGGGAGTTTCCTATTTTCTCGCAGTGAACTATGTGTTTTTTCGTGATATCAAATTTTTGCATAAGCAGTTTATTTATTTTTGGATACATATGATCGCAATGTATTATCCCTTGGATCGGGTAAGGGGATTTGGACGAAAGGTTGTAGAATATAATCCCTGGTATCTTTTTATAAAAGTGGCAAGAGAATGTGTCATGTATGGACAGATACCGGAGAAAGGAACAATGGCGGCTATTGTCTGCTGGGGAATCGGCGCTTTTCTGGCCGGTTATCTGTATTTTATGAAAAGAGATAATGACGTCATGCAGAAGATCTAATATGCAGAACAGAGAACATTTTGTATTAAGAGAACTGACAAAAAGAGAAAAGAAGCGTATGAGTTCAGAGACAAGGCTGGGGCAGTTATGGATATTTGTAGAGCCGCTGCTTCATATGGCCATTTTTTCTTTCCTGGCAACGAGCTGGTTTACGCATGAATTGGAAAATTATCCGATGTTCGTATTGACGGGTTATGTCATTTACCATTTTTTCAGCAGTGCAACAACCGCTTCTATCAATTCACTGGTATCCAATAAAAATTTTCTGATCCGGACTAGATGGAAAAAAAATATATTTGTAAAGCAGAGAATTTATTCAGCATTACATGATTTTGTCTATTCCTGCATACCGTATATTGCATTTATGGTATTTTTTCATATGAAACCGGGATGGAAATGTCTCTTTTTGA
>CAYQRG010000178.1:0-1440 GCA_964419645.1 uncultured Eubacterium sp. | reverse complement strand
ATTGCATTTATGGTATTTTTTCATATGAAACCGGGATGGAAATGTCTCTTTTTGATTCCGGATATGTTATTGATGATACTGTTGGCGTTTGGAATCGGAAAAATCCTGGCTGTCACCTATGTATTTTTTGCAGATATTCAGTATTTCTATGAAAATCTTATGGTGATGATTTTTTTTGCCTCTGGAATTTGTTATCCTGCAGATGTTCTTTCGGATGCTACAAGGTTTGTTTTGGAATACAATCCTGTCTATTTGTGCATTGAGATTGCGAGAAACAGCGTGATGTATAACCAGTATACCGGAATTTGGTCCTGGTTGAAACTTGCAGCATGGGCATTGACCATGTATCTGTTTGGCAGTTTTATTTTTAATAAAAAAGAAAATGCAGTCATGCAGAAATTATAAAAAGAAAGATTAGGGAAATGGAAATGAAAACAGATATTTTTTATCATCCATATGTGATGCTGGCGATTGTTGCGATTCTGTTGTTTATTATCGTAGAAGGAATCATTTTGCTAATCCGAAGCAGTGTGAGAAAGCACAAAAAGAAACAACAGAAAAGCGAGAGGAAAGCAGTTTCGGCAAATTCCCGGCAGATACCACATAAAATAAATCGCGAAATCGAAGATATGCTGATCGAAGAGAAATGGAAACGCTCTGGTGAAAAACCTGTGATCAGTGTGGAAGATGTTACCATGGAATTTCACTTGTCTTCTGCAAATACTACCGGACTGAAAGATTATCTAATTCAATTTGTGAAGCGGCAGATTACATACCGCAAACTTTATGCACTGTACCATATTAACTTTTGTGTGTACAAAGGGGAGGTCGTTGGCATCATTGGTACAAACGGCTCCGGAAAGAGTACGCTTTTAAAGATTATTTTCGGTTCGTTGAAACCTTCTGAAGGACGTGTGCGGGTGGACCGGAAAAAGATACAGCTTTTGACGCTTGGTACCGGGTTTGATATGGAGCTTACGGCGAGGGAGAATGTTTATCTGAATGGTTCCATTATTGGTCACAGCCGAAAATTTTTGGACGAACATTACGATGAGATTGTAGAATTTGCAGAACTTCAAGACTTTATGGAAGAAAAGGTAAAGAATTTTTCCTCCGGAATGGTCAGCCGGCTTGCGTTTTCGATTGCTACTGCAGGAGATGCGGCAGAAATTTTAATTTTGGATGAAGTCTTAAGTGTTGGTGATGCTTTTTTCAGAGAAAAAAGTTTAAAAAGAATTCGGGAAATGATACATGGAGGAAGTACAGTGCTGCTGGTAAGCCATTCCATGGAAACGATCATTGAGAACTGTTCCAAAGTAGTATGGATTGAAAAAGGGGAACTTCGGATGTTTGGCGAGCCGAAAAAGGTTTGTGGGGCGTATCGGAGGATGAATGAGACATCTGAAACGAAGTAGAGTGGGAATTAAAGTACCAAAAAAC
>CAYQRG010000177.1:0-4290 GCA_964419645.1 uncultured Eubacterium sp. | reverse complement strand
GGCAAGATCTTCTCTTTCCTGACCTTCCTGTGCCTCATCTAAATACATAAATACGGTAATGAAAGGAGCCTGTCCGTTGGTAGTCATAAGTGTTACTACCTGATACTGGATTGTCTGCACTCCTTTATCAATATCTTTTTTGACACGTTCCTCCGCAACACGGTTGATCTGCTCTTCTCCTGCTTCAATTCCGGCAGATTCAAATTCCTCTCTTACTTCTTTGCGGAATTTCTTTCTGGAGTCAGAAACAAATTTGGATAAATGATATGCACTGACAGATTGTCCGCCGTACTGGCTGGAAGCCACCTGGGCTATAATCTGAGATGCAACCGTGCAGGCAACGGAAAAAGAATTTGGTTTGTCAATTTTGGTTTCACTGATTACTGTTCCGTTCTGCAACATATCATCTAAATTGACCAGACAGCAGTTGTGGATATGCTGGGCAAAATAATCCGCATCATGAAAATGAATCAGTCCTTCTTCATGGGCATCCCACACTTTTTCCGGAAGAAGAAAACGTTTTGTAATATCCTTGCTGACTTCTCCTGCCATATAATCCCTCTGGGTAGAAGCTAATAATGGATTCTTATTGGAATTTTCCTGTTTGGTCTCTTCATTCTGGCTTTCGATAATCGTCATAATCTGGGCATCTGTTGTATTTGACTGACGGACCAACTGACGTTTATAACGGTATGTAATATATACTCTTGCAACCTGATATGCTCCCTGCCGCATAATCTGATCTTCCACTTCATCCTGAATTTCCTCTACATTCATGGAGCGAATGGATTTTTTGCAGATTTCTTCTACATTTTGGGCTATTTTTTGTATTTGTTCCGTACCCAGACGCTTTGAAGGTTCTACTTCTTTATTTGCCTTATGGACGGCAGCAATAATTTTTGTAATATCGAATCCGGCTTCTTCACCGGAACGTTTTATAATTTTCAAATTTCTCCTCCTATCTTGCTAAATGGCACGCGTGCCCCGAAAGGGTACAAAGGTATGCCATGGCAATGAGCAATGTATATGTATTGTATCATGTTTCATACTTTCTTAAAAGAAATATCGTAAAGATTATTTCCGTTTTGATCAATTACTACAATAACCGGAAAATTTTTGATTTCTATTTTCCGAAGAGCCTCTGCTCCCAGATCTTCATAGCAGATAACTTCTGATTTTGTAATGCATTTGGACAAAAGAGCCCCAGCTCCTCCTACTGCTGCAAAATAAACTGCCTGGTTGCGGACAATGGCATCTATTACTTCTTTGTTCCGCTTTCCTTTTCCAATCATAGCTTTACAGCCGAGATCTAACAAAGTCGGAGCATATTTATCCATACGGCTTGACGTTGTAGGACCTGCAGAACCAATCGGTCTTCCTTCTCTTGCAGGAGACGGTCCCATATAATAAATTGCTGCATCTTTGATATCAATCGGAAGTTCTTCTCCTTTTTCCAAAGATTCTATCATCCTTTTATGTGCCGCATCTCTTGCAACATAAACAGTTCCTGTAATATAAACATAATCTCCGCTTTTAAGCTCTGCGGTTATTTCTTTTGTAATTGGTGTCGTAATATATTTATCCATAAATATCTTCCTCTTTATAAAATTTTCACAATATGACGATTTACATGACAGCAGATATTAATTGCCACAGGAAGTCCTGCAATATGGGTAGGATACGTATTGATATTGACAGCAAGGGCTGTAATGCTGCCTCCCAATCCGCCGGGTCCGATTCCAAGAGAATTGATTTTTTCTAACATTTCTTTTTCCAATTCACATACATAGGGAATAGATGAATGCTCATTTGCGTCTCTGGTGAGTGCCTGCTTTGCCATAATGGCGGCTTTCTCAAAATCTCCTCCGATTCCCACACCAACTACCATAGGAGGACAGGCATTGGGACCTGCGTCCGAAACGGCTGTTATTATGGCATCTTTTACGCCTTCTATGCCGTCTGCAGGTTTTAACATAAAAATCCGGCTCATATTTTCACTTCCAAATCCCTTTGGAGCAAATGTAATTTTTACTTTATTTCCCGGCACAATGGAATAATGAATGATCGCAGGTGTATTGTCTTTGGTATTTTCCCTTAAAATCGGATCTTTTACGACAGATTTGCGAAGGTAACCTTCGGTATATCCCTGCCTTACTCCTTCATTTATGGCATCTTCCAGATTTATTCCTTCAAAATGAATATCCTGACCGATTTCCATAAAAATAATCGCCATTCCGGTATCCTGACAAATCGGGATCATTTCTTCTGCTGCAATCTTTAGGTTCTCCTGTAATTGGTTCAATATTTTCTTTCCAAGATTGGATTCTTCTGCCTCTGTAGCCTCTTTTAACGCAATGTCCATATCTTCTGATAGAAAATGATTGGAAGAAATGCACATTTCCTTTATGCTTTCTGTCACTTCCCTTGTATCTATAGTTCGGATCATAAATTATACCTCCTGTTCTTTTCTGCTCTTAATTCTTTTTTTCAAATTTTCTCTTAACTCTTTCAGGGAATCCTCATGTATTCCGGATTTCATACCTGGAAATGCTTTTAAAAGACGATTATGTCCATAAATTTTCTTCTCGACCAATTCTCTGTAACGCTTATTCAATTCTTCGTACATTTCTTTCTTTTCAATTGCATCTGTAGTCTTTTCATATATATTTTCGCCGATTTCGTCCGAAATCATCTTCAATTTCTCTGCAATTTCACCCATAACGATAAGCCGTTTATTGAAATTGAGGATATTGCTGATAGTAAAAATACAGTCAACGGTAAATGCCGTCAGCAAAACAATTATAAAAACAAATCCAACTATTTTTGGAATAATATGTACAAATCCGAAAATAATGGGATGAAGAATCAGCATAATAAAGGTGCAGGCAAGTCCCCATAAAACAGAAAATTTCAAACAGACATATCCCTTCATATTAAAAGGCTTGTCCGAATAATCCCACCATTTATTGTGAAATACCTTTTCTAAAACATAACCTGTAATATATTCAAGAATAGAAGTTAAAAGAAAAGAACCCATAAACAATATCGGAAGATTTTCCTTTAACGGCGTTAAAACTGCAACGACAATTAATACTCCAACGCCATAGATTGGGCAATAGGGACCATTTAAAAATCCTCTGTTTACAAATTTTCCTGCATCCAGAGCCGCATAAGACACTTCCGTACACCACCCCAAAAATGCATAAATGATAAATATCCATACAACTTCATAAAATGTCTGGGGCATAATCTACCTCCTGATTCACTCTTTCTTTCGCTAAGCAACAATACAGACGACTTACTGTAAGACAATTTACTAGAACAAAGGGGGCATTTAAAAGCCCCCTTTTCTTTTTATTCTTTTGTATGTTCCTCTTCGTCTGCTTTATCAATCTCTTCCATAAGATTTTTATCTTCTCTAACCTTTGCAATACTTGCAATTGTAACATCTTCATTCATATTAACCAGTTTTACACCGGATGTTACACGTCCCAAAATAGAAATATCTTCTACTTTCATGCGAATGATAATACCTTCTGTGGTAATAATCATGATTTCATTGTCGTCATTTACAGCCTTAATTCCAATCAGATTACCGGTCTTCTCTGTAATCTTGTAACATTTCACGCCTTTTCCGCCCCTATTCTGAGGAGAAAATTCTTCCATTCTGGTGCGTTTTCCAAGACCTTTTTCTGATGCAATCAAAAGATATTCTCCCTGGGTATTCATCTGCATTCCGATAACTTCATCACCGTCTGCCAGATTCATACCGATTACACCCATAGAATTACGTCCAGTACTTCTTACATCCGTTTCATGGAAACGAATACACTGACCATATTTTGTTACCAGAATAATGTCTTTGGTATTGTCTGTTTTCTTAACTTCAATCAATTCGTCATCTTCTCTTAAATTGATTGCAGAAAGCCCTGTTTTACGAATATTGGCATATTCACGTATCTGGGTTTTCTTAACTACGCCATTCTTCGTAGCCATAAACAGATAGTTGCCTTCCTGATATTCACTGATTGGAATCACTGCAGTGATCTTTTCCCCGGGCTGTAACTGCATTAAGTTAATAATAGCTGTTCCCCGTGCCGTTCTGGAGGTCTCCGGTATTTCATAAGCCTTCATCCGGTATACTCTTCCTTCATTTGTAAAGAACATCAGATAATGATGCGTTGTGGTCATCAAAAGCTCTTCGATATAATCGTCTTCTATCGTCTCCATTCCTTTGATGCCCCTGCCGCCACGATGCTGGCTTCTGAAATTATCAATACTCATACGTTT
>CAYQRG010000176.1:0-4319 GCA_964419645.1 uncultured Eubacterium sp. | reverse complement strand
TGCAGTTTAACGGTAGAAACAAGCTTCATGGCTTTTGTGATTTGCTGCGTACTCTGTATGCTGCTTCTTCTTCGCTTGATGTCCCTCATAGAGGCCATATTCTCTCACCGCCTTACCTTATTCTTGTGCAGCTTTTTGCACTGCTATGCATTATTTAAAAGATGCTTTACATTCCTCAATTGCCTTAATTAATGTTTTCTCATTCTCCTCCGTCATCTCTTTCGTCTTGCGAATCGACTCTAAGATTTCCGGATATTTTGTCTCCACATAATTAAACAGCTCTTCTTCAAAACGTAAAATATCTTCTACCGGAATATCGATGAGATATTTTTTCGTTGCAGCATAGATGATCACAACCTGGTTTTCAACCGGCATCGGCTTATACTGAGGCTGCTTTAAGATCTCACGGATTCTTTCACCCTGTGCCAGTTTCTCTTTTGTATCGTCATCCAATTCGGAACCGAACTGAGAGAACGCTGCCAGCTCACGGTACTGTGCCAATTCCACACGGATCGGAGCCGCAATCTTTTTGATTGCCTTGATCTGCGCAGCGCCTCCTACTCGTGATACGGAAAGACCTGCATTGATCGCCGGACGGAAACCTGCATTGAACATATCTGTTTCCAGATAGATCTGTCCGTCTGTAATCGAAATAACATTGGTCGGAATATAAGCAGATACATCGCCTGCCTGTGTTTCGATAATTGGAAGCGCCGTTAAGGAACCTCCACCTAATTTGTCGTTTAATTTTGCTGCACGCTCTAACAGTCTGGAATGAAGATAGAATACATCTCCCGGATAAGCTTCACGTCCAGGCGGTCTCTTAAGCAGCAGGGAAAGTGTACGGTATGCTGTTGCATGCTTACTTAAATCATCGTATACAACCAGTACATCCTCTCCGTTTTCCATCCACTCTTCACCGATCGCACATCCGGAGTAAGGCGCGATATACTGTAACGGAGCCAGCTCACTTGCTGTAGATGCTACAACTGTTGTATAAGACATTGCTCCAAACTCTTCGAGTGTTTTTACAATAGAAGCAACGGTAGATGCTTTCTGACCGATTGCTACATAAATACATTTTACATTTTTTCCTTTTTGGTTGATGATCGTATCGATCGCTATTGCTGTTTTACCGGTCTGTTTGTCACCGATAATAAGCTCACGCTGTCCACGGCCGATAGGGATCATGGCATCGATCGCTTTGATACCTGTCTGCAGCGGCGTATCTACTGATTTTCTGGAAATAACACCACTTGCCACACGTTCAATCTGGCGATATTTATCTGTTTCGATTGGTCCTTTTCCGTCGATTGGCTGTCCCAGGGCATTTACGACACGTCCTGACATGGCATCGCCAACCGGAACCTCAACTACTCGTCCGGTAGTTTTTACGGTATCTCCTTCATTGATGTTTCTGCTGTCACCCAGCAATACCGCACCAACGTTATCTTCCTCCAGGTTTAATACCATTCCGTATACTTCACCGGGAAATTCGAGAAGCTCACCCTGCATTGCATTCTCCAGGCCGTGGATACGGGCAATACCGTCTGCCACCTGGATAACGGTTCCCACATCTGCCACCTGAAGCTGCGCCGCATATCTTTTAATTTGCTCTTTAATCACAGAACTGATTTCTTCCGGTCTTAAATTCATGGAGCGCATTCACCTACTTTCAACTGAATTTTGGATAATTCTCTGGATAAATCGTACAGCTTTGTCCTAATGCTGCTGTCTACGACTCTGTCCTTGATCCGGATCACCATACCGCCAATCAACGCGGCATCTACGTCATAATGCATTTCAAATTCCACATAATCCGTAGTCCGAATCAGTTTGTCTGTCACCTGTGCTTTTTGTTCCTCGGACAATTCCATTGCTGTCGTCACATAAGCAGTGCCGATGTGCTTGGATTCCTTTACTTCTGTAATAAAATAGGAAAGCACAGAGTCCATTTCTGCAAAATGTCCTTTATCCACGATCATACGCATAAGGCCCACCAGTTCATCGGATACCCGGCCTTTGAATATATCTTCTATGATCTGAATTTTTTCTTCTTTTACGATTTTGGGATGACTCATTAATTTGGAAATCTGCGTATTTTCCTTTAATACAGCTCTTACGGCTTGCGCTTCCTCGTAAAAAGCATCCATACGCCCTTCTTCTGCCGCAATCTCAAACAATGCATCCCCATATGTTTTTGATACTAGCTTAGCCATGTCGAATCACCCATTTCTTTCAATGTTTCTTCTACAAGCGTATCCTGAATGCTTGTATCAATAGAAGCTGCAACGACTTTGGCAGCCATCATGGATGCCACTGCGATCATTTCCTGTTTTACCTCATCTATTGCACGCTTCTTCTCCAATACAGCCTCTTCATTGGCTCTCTCAATAATACGGGCGGCTTCTTCTTTCGCCTCTTCTATCATTTTGGCTTCATTCTTCAAAGCTTTCTGACGCGCTTCACTTAAAATCTGTTCCGCTTCTTTGTCTATGCCCTTTAGCTTTTCCTCGTACTGTGCCTTTAATGCTGCTGCGCTTTCCTTATCTGCATTTGCATCGTCAATGTTCTTTTTAATTCCGTCCTGTCTGTCTTTTAACATCTTACGAACCGGATTAAACAAAAGATAGCTGCCAAGCAAAAACAGCACAAATACAGACGCCCCGAACTGCAGCGCATCCATCAAAAGCTGCATATCAAGTCCAAACAATCTGTCCATAACTAGAAGTTCACCCTCCTTTCCGTATTTATGTCACCAAGTATTACCATGTTAACGGTTTTACGAAAAGTAAGAGGATTGCAACGAGCAGACCGTAAAGACCTGTTGTCTCTGCTACCGCCTGTCCTAATAACATCGTAGATGTAATGTCAGATTTTGCTCCCGGGTTCCTTCCTACTGCGTTTGCTGCATAACCTGCTGCAATACCCTGTCCTACACCAGGTCCGATACCTGCGATAACTGCAAGTCCTGCACCGATTGCTGAGCAAGCTAAAATTAAGTCATTTCCTGAAATATTCATAATAAAATTCCTCCTAAATTAAAATATAATTGTAAATACGATTTACTCTGAACCAATTGCATCGCTAACGTATGTCATTGTCAACATACAGAATACATAAGTCTGGATTGCTCCTGAAAACAGATCAAAGTACACATGAAGTACAGACGGCCAGAACGTCGCGATCCAGCCAAGCAGTCCGTAAACAAGCGCCATAATAATGGTTCCTGACAAAATATTTGCGAACAGACGCAAAGACAGGGAAACCGGCACAGCGAAATCACTGATAATATTAATCGGCGCCCAGATCGGCCATGGATCACACAGACCTTTCAGTACACCTGAAACGTGCTGGTGTTTGAATTTGTTAAAATGGATCAGACAAAATGTCATTACACCCAGTGCAAATGTCACACCATAATCTGCTGTCGGCGGTCTTAATCCGAATATGCCGGATATGTTGCTCATCAAAATGAAAATGAAGATCGTGCTGATATAGTTGGCAAATTTCGCAGAGTTCACACCCATAACACCTTTCACCATGTTATCCAGCATTTCCACAATCAGTTCCACCACATTTTGAAAACCATCCGGTACTTCTTTCGCCGACTTGATCTTTCGATTGGCGGCGATAAAAAATCCGATCAAAACGATCATCACAATCAATAGACATACGTGTGTCGTCGTGATCCAGCAGGTCTGTCCGAATACTTCATAAGAAATCAGACCATGTACCATAATATCAATATCTGCGCCAGAAGCCAGCAAAACTGCATTGTTCAAATTCTCACCTCCTTAATTTGATTCTTCTTGATTGGATTTATAATCTGTAGAGTACTCCTCCCTTCCCTGAAGTTTTAAAATCATTTTATGAAAAACGGGCTGCAGATACGCAGCTATTTTTAACCCCATAACTCCGGCAAATGCGGCAATCGGATTTCCCAGATGAAAATATGTGACGCAGCCAAATACAATCACGACTACCCCATAGCGGAGCAGCGACATCGTAATCAGCTTCCCCTGGCTGCTTCCTATGCTTACGGCATCTTCCAGGACAACTGCCATATGAATCGCCATTCCGGCTGCCAAACCCACACCAATCCATAAGCCTGTGGAATATAATAATTTATCCTCTACAAACCATACTCCCACAAGCCATACGACAATGCCATAAACCACAATGCCAAGGATCAGTTCCGGCAATACTTTATTTAATCTCTTTAACATTATGTGTGTCCCTGTCTCTTTCCTGTTCAAATATTGTCTTTGCCATACGGTATATATTGCGGAAACCTGCCAGCGCCCCGACAACAAACA
>CAYQRG010000175.1:0-4363 GCA_964419645.1 uncultured Eubacterium sp. | reverse complement strand
TCACATTCATTTTATTGGCATTGGGGGCATCAGCATGAGCGGGCTTGCAGAAATCCTTTTAGAAGAATGCTTTTCGGTTTCCGGTTCCGATGCAAAAGAGTCTCCTCTACAGGCACAGTTGATTGCCCACGGAGCGCACATTTCCTACCCTCAATCCGCTGCCAATATTACCCCTGACATAAACGCCGTTGTATTTACTGCCGCCATACATGAAGACAATCCGGAATTTGCCGCAGCAAAAGCAGCCGGCCTTCCCATGCTCTCAAGGGCAGAGTTTTTAGGTCAGGTTATGGATAACTACGCCAATTCTTTTGCCGTATCCGGAACCCACGGCAAAACCACCACAACTTCCATGTTAAGCCGTATCCTCCTTTCTGCCAAAACAGATCCTACGATTTCTGTGGGCGGAATTTTAAAGGATATCGGAGGCAATATCCGGGTGGGACATTCCGATGTCTTTTTGACGGAAGCCTGCGAATACACCAACAGCTTTTTGAATTTCCGTCCCAGATACAGCCTCATCCTTAACATCGAAGAGGATCACATGGACTTTTTCTCAGACCTTGCAGAAATCCGGGATTCCTTCCGGCGGTTTGCGGCAAACACCCTCCCAGGCGGTACCGTTTTGATCAACGGTGAAATCGACAATTATCGTGAAATTGTCGAAGGGCTTTCTGTTTCTGTTGTCACTTTCGGCCTTCACAATTCCTGTGATTACTATCCGGCGTCTGTTGTTTTTAACGACAAAGGATGTGCCTCGTATACACTGATGCACGGACAGGAGGCGATTGCAGAAATTTCCCTTTCGGTTCCCGGTATGCACAACGTCTCTAATTCCCTTGGAGCAATTGCAACCGCCCTGGAATTTAAACTGCCTCTTTCTTCTATTGCAGAAGGCATTTCCCTCTATGAAGGAACAGACCGCAGATTCCAGTTGAAAGGCATGTTTCAGGAATCTGTAACAGTGATAGACGATTATGCTCACCACCCGACAGAAATTGCGGCCACCCTGACAGCGGCTGCCAATTATCCCCACAACCGGATTATCTGCGTATTTCAGCCCCACACTTATTCCAGAACAAAGGCTTTTCTGTCCGACTTTGCAAAAGCCCTTTCTGCTTCCGACATTGTGGTGCTGGCAGATATTTATGCGGCACGAGAAACCGATACCCTGGGAATTAGCTCCATAGACCTTGCAAATGCCTTAAAAGAACTTGGCACAGAAGTATATTATTTCCCCTCTTTTGAAGAAATTGAAACCTTTTTACAAAAAAAATGTTTAAAAGGTGATTTGTTGATAACTATGGGAGCCGGAAACGTCGTTAATATCGGGGAAGACCTTTTAAAAAAATAAGTTATCCACATTATCCACATTTTGAATGTCAGTTTATTCACATTCAGAATGTGGATTTATTTTCCTGTTTTTCCTGCTTATTTTAGCCTTCCAGGAATGTTATCCACATTATCCACAATTGTGCAACACCTTGATTTTCGGGGGCTTCGGACAAAATTAACCCTTTTCAATTTGAAGAAGGCATGCTATAATCTGGAACAGATTAGAAAGCGTTAGAGAGGGTATGATTATGGCTGACATTACATTGGACTGTGGTGGTTTATTATCTTCTACCTGTGTTCCCAATATCTTCATAGACAAGTATATGACAAATGCAAATGGAGAATTCGTGAAAATTTATCTCTATCTCCTTCGGTGTATGGACCAAAGCCGGCAGACCTGCTCTATTTCCGAGCTTGCAGATGTATTTGAACATACGGAGAAGGATATTTTACGGGCTCTGACTTACTGGGAGAAGATGTGTCTTCTGTACATGGAGTACGATGAGAATCACGAAGTTTCTAAGATCTCATTAAAACTTCCCCCTGCAGATACCTCACCGACGGTTGCGCCCTCCTTTCAAAACACTTCCGTTTCTCCTTTTACTTATACCTTAAGCGACCCCTCTGCAGGAGTGTGTCATAATGGGATGCCCGGAGGGTATACCTTAGAGCAGTTAGAAGAGTTTCAAAAGGATGAAGGGATTCAGGAAGTGCTGTTTATTACCGAGAATTATCTTGGCAGAACTTTAAATTCCACTGACATTCAAACGATATTGTACTGGTATGACAATCTTCAGTTTTCTACCGAGCTGATTGAATATCTCATTGAGATCTGTGTCAGTAACGGCCATACCAGCCTCAGGTATATGGACAAAGTTGCTCTTTCCTGGAAAGAGGCAAATATTACTTCTGTAGAAGAGGCAAAACAGGAACACCGGATGCACCACCAGGATGTATATGCTGTAATGAAAGCTTTTGGCATCACCGGCCGCAGCCTTATTTCCTCTGAAGTTCAGACGATTCAGAAATGGACAGGCTCTTACGCCCTTTCCATGGATATTATCAAGGAAGCCTGCCGCCGTACCATTCAGGCGACCGGCAAACCCAGTTTTGAATATGCGGACACGATCCTTAGCAACTGGCATAAACAGGATGTACATACGTTAAATGATATTCTGAAACTGGATGCGGCACACCAGAAGTCCCGTTCTGCTGCCAAATCCACTGACTTGCCCAAACGTTCCTACAGTTCAAACCGCTTTAACAACTTTCCCCAGCGAACCTATAATTACGACCAGCTGGAGAAGCAGCTTTTAAATACTACACATTAGGAGATTACATATGCCGTTAAGCAACACTCAATACGATACCATTATCCGTGAATACAATGCGAAACAAATTCGCAATCAGCATATGGCAGATAACCGCATGAGAGAAGTCTATGGAAAAGATCATCGTCTGAAAGCAATTGATGACAAAATCTCTTCCTGTTCTCTTGCACAGGCCAGAAAATTATTAAACGGCGATGTAACTGCGCTTTCCAAACTGCGCAGTCAGCTTTCTGAATTCCGAAAACAACGTCTTTCCATCTTAAAGGAACTGGGTTACTCCGAGCAGTATTTTGAACCTTCCTATGAATGTCCGGATTGTAAAGACACTGGTTATATTGGCAATCAACGCTGCCACTGCTTTAAACAGCGGGCAATTGATCTGGTCTATACTCAGTCTAACATCCGCAATATTTTAAAAAACGAAAATTTTGATACTTTTTCTTATGATTATTATTCCGAAACAGATGTAAATCCTACTACTGGGCTAACATCTCTGGAAACGATGCAGAATGCAGTAAAAGAATGCCGAAAATTTATCAGTGAATTTGATTCTATGTTTTCCAATCTTTTCTTCTACGGCGACACAGGCGTCGGCAAAACATTTCTGTCGAATTGTGTCGCAAAAGAACTTCTGGATACTGGGCATTCTGTTATTTATTTTACTGCCTTTCAACTTTTTGAAATTTTTGAACAAAATACCTTTCACAAAAACACAGCGGAAAATATCATTGCCGCTCATCAGAATATATTTGACTGCGACCTTCTGATCATTGATGATCTGGGCACAGAAATGCCAAACTCTTTTACGGTTTCACAATTATTTCTGTGTCTGAACGAACGCATTCTCCGCAGAAAATCCACGATTATTTCAACCAATCTAACACTGAACAAAATGGCGGAAATCTATTCCGAGCGAACCTTTTCCAGGATATCCAGCTGCTACGTTATTCTAAAGCTGTTTGGTGACGATATCCGCATCCAGAAAAAACTTCGATAACTGTAAACCCTTATATATATTTTTATTTTATGGAGGATTATCATGGCAAATGATGAACGATTACTACAAACCATGCCTACCGGCGCACTTGGTCTGATCCCATTGGAAAGCTTTACAGAAATGGGCAAAAAGGTAGACAAATACCTGGTAAAATGGCGTGCAAAACGGCAGCACCAGCTTTCTGACACAATTACTTTAAACAGTTATAAGCGGGATACTTATATTGTGGAAGCGTCCTGCCCCAGATTTGGAAGCGGCGAAGCAAAGGGTGTCATCAAAGAATCTGTCCGTGGTTATGATCTTTACCTTATGGTAGATGTTACCAACCACCATTTGACTTATTCTCTGTGCGGACACAGTAATATGATGTCTCCGGATGACCATTTTGCAGACTTAAAGCGCATTATTGCTGCTGTAGGCGGTAAAGCAAGGCGGATCACTGTTATTATTCCTTTCTTATATGAAAGCCGCCAGCACAAACGGACTTCCAGAGAATCTTTAGACTGTGCACTGGCACTTCAGGATCTGATCAATATGGGGGTTGACAATATTATCACTTTTGATGCCCACGATCCAAGAGTGCAGAACGCAATCCCTCTGAAAGGCTTCGATACGGTACAGCCGGCTTACCAGTTTATTAAGGGAATTTTAAGTAATGTAAAAGATTTGAAGATTGACAATGACCATATGATGGTGATCA